>JAWKQM010000005.1 GCA_041390145.1 Gemmatimonadales bacterium
ACTTCACCGATCCGCTCAGCCTCCCGATTCGCTACGGAGCGCAGCTCGCGACGGAGGAAATCAACGCGGCGGGCGGCGTGAACGGTCGGCTCATCGAACTGGTCGAGCGCGAGGACTACGCCGACACCGACTCCGCCGTCGTGGTGGCCACCGACTTCTACAACTCGCCGGTCGTGGCCGTCATCGGGCACGGCTTTTCCGGCCCGACGCTGGCCGCGGCGCCGGTGTACAACGGCGGGACCAACCCCCTTCTCGAAATTGCCCCGGCCGCTTCCGCTCCCGCGGTCACCGACGCCGGCCCCTACACCTTCCGCGTCTGTCCCAGCGACCTGGCGCACGGGTCGGCGCTGGCCCACTGGGCGCGCGAGCGGCTGGGACTGCAGCGGGGGGCGGTCTTCTACACCAACAGCGAGTACGGCCGCGGGATTCGTTCGGCGTTCGAGACGGAGTTTGCCTCGCTGCAGGGCAGCGTCATCGGCGCCTATCCCTATCTCGGCGACACGCCGGATGTGGGGCCGTACGTGGACCTCCTGACGCGCAACAAGCGGGCACAGTTCATGGTCATCGCGGGGTACGATCCCGACGCGCGCACCATCCTGACCGAGGCGCGGACGAAGGGCCTCTCCATTCCCGCGATGGGCGGCGACGGGCTGGAACAGATCGCCCTGGCCGGGCCGGTGGCAAACGGAACCTACGTCACCTCCTCGTACTTCCCGCAGACCGACACGCCCGCCAATCGACGGTTCGTCGAGGCGTACCGGGCGCGATTCCCGAGCGCCGGCGACCCCAACGGCTCGGGGGCCGCGGCCTACGACGCGGTCTACATGCTGCGCCAGACGATGCTCCGGGTCGGCACCGACCGGCAGAAGCTCCGCGACGCCTTCGCGGGCATCGGCACCACCACCCCGGCCTACGAGGGCGCCATGGGCACCATCGCCTTCGACGCCAACGGCGACGTGCCGAGCCTCAAGATCTACGTCGGGGAAGTGCGCGACGGCGTGATGCAGCTGGCGGAGGGACAATGAACCTCCTCAAGAGCCTCCGCAGCCAGGTGAGCGTCGGCATGGTGGTGCTGGTGACGCTGGTGCTCCTGATCGCGCTCAGCTCCACGCGCGCGATCCGCCTGATCAGCCAGGCGGTCGAGGTCGAGACCGGCGCGCTCATGGCCGGGACCGAGGCGGGCAGCGGCCTCGTCGGCGCGGTGCTGAATGAAATCCGGAGCGCGGAGCAATACCTCCTGGACCCTTCGGTGGCGCTCCAGCGGGAGTTCATCGCGAGCGGCGACTCCGCCTACGCCTACCAGCAGACCTTCCGGCAGTTGAGCGGCCTCTCCACCCAGGACCGCTACATCACGAACAAGATCGCCGACGAGCAGGCGGCCATCGAGGTTTCCTACTCGATGGCGCATGCGCTCGCCGACCTCGGCCGGGACGCCGAGGCGCGCCGCTTTGCCGACGCCGCCCGCGCACCTGCCGACACCCTCGTGGCGGATGTGCGCGCCCTCTCCCGCTCCCAGAGCGCGCGGGCGCTCATCCGGATCCAGGCGCTGCAGCAGGACGCCGGCAGCCGGGAGCGCAACGTCTGGGCGCTCTTCGGACTGGCGCTCATCCTCGGCGTGGCGACCACGATCTACACGGTGCGGACCGTCGACCGCCCGCTGCGCCGGCTGGTCGGCGCGGCCGAACGGTTTGGTGGCGGCGACCTCCGCCCGGTCACCCTCGGCGAAATGCCAACCGAACTGGGACGGCTGGCCGGCGCCATGGACGAGATGGCGGCCCGCCTCCGCGAGGTGGTCGGCATCGTCGTCAAGGAATCCAACCAGATTTCGGGGAGTGCCAGCGACTTCTCCGCGATGAGCGAGGAACTCGCCGCCAGCAGCGGCGAGATCTCGACCGCGATGGTGAAGATGTCGCACAGCGCCGAGACCCAGGTGCACGGCATGCGCGACGCCGATGAACTGCTGGGCCGGTTGCGCGCCACCGCCGCCGAGGCCGACGAGGCCTCGAGCCGGGTTGTCACGCTGGGCGACACGATCCGGGACCTCGCCGTGCGGCACCGGACCGACGTGGCCGCCGCGGGCCAGACCCTGCTCGATGTGCGCGAGGTGGTCCAGACCTCGGCGCAACAGGTGCAGGAACTGGCCCGGAAGTCGGAGTCGATCACGGAGTTCATCGACCTGATCAAGCAGATCTCTTCGCAGACCAACCTGCTGGCGCTCAACGCCGCCATCGAGGCGGCGCGGGCCGGCGAGCATGGGCGCGGATTCGCCGTCGTCGCCGAAGAGGTCCGGCACCTGGCGGACTCGAGTGCGCGCGCCGCGGAGGACGTCACCAAGACGGTGCAGTTCATCCGCAACCAGGTGCGCGAGGTGTCCGGCACCATGCAGATCGGCACCGGCAAGGTACGAGGCATCGAAGGCGTCGCGGGCGCCGCCGCCCGCGCCCTCGACGACATCGGCGCCGCCGTGCAGGAAGTGCGCACCGCGGCCGCCGTCGTCTCCGCGCAGGCCGCGCTCAACCGGACCATCGTCGACCAGCTGGGCGGGAAGACCGCGGAGGTGGCGGCGTCCGCCACGGAGCACGCCTCCGCCAGCCAGGAAGTGACCGCGGCGGCCGAGGAGCAAAGCGCGTCGACCGAGGAAATGGCCGCTGCCGCCGGCGACCTGCTGCAGGGCGCCACGCGCCTGACCGACGCCATGAGCGCCTTCCGCACCTGATCGGCTCATCCCCGCATGCCAAAGCGCCCCCCGGCCTGTGCCGGGGGGCGCTTGCACGTGGACAGGCGCGACTAGTGCTTCTTTCTGGGGGGCGCCTTCTTGACCGGCGCCTTCTTGACCGGTGCCTTCTTGGTCGCCTTCGGCTTCGCCTTGGCCTTCGGCTTGGCCTTGGTGCTCGCCCCCTTCGACTTGGCGGGCTTGGGACGGGCCGCGATGCGGTCGAGCTTCTTCTGATGCGCCGCCTGCAGATCGGTCATGAGCCGTTCGCCTTCGTCCTCGGCCAGGAGGCCGCGACGGGTCGCGTACTTGACCAGCTCATCGGCATCCGCAATATCAAATTCGGAGAGCCGTGCCGCCGCGCGAATGACGTTCACCAGGGCATCTGCGACCGGGCTGCGGAGCACCGTGGCGATGCCGGGCAGGCTCTCGAGCAATGTTGAAATTTGTGCGCCGCCAAGTTCAGACACCACAGGGACTCCTTCGGACCGGGACATTCAGTGTGCTTCAGATGGCGTAACGCTATGTCGCGTTAAGCCTTGCCGGCGCCAACGTACCACAGGCGCCGGGTCCAGTCAAGCCGAGGGGTGGGATTGGGGCGGGAAGCTGGGCGATGCGCCCATAGGTAGCACCAGTGTCACGACATTTACGCGACACACGAAGCCGGTATCGATGGCAGCCGGCGGGAGGGCGGGCTCCACCACTTTGCGCGCTCCGAAAGCGAACCGTAGATTGGGAGGACTGGGGGAACAACGACACCCCCGGGAAGGGTCGCCCATGGGTCGCAGGGGCATCAAGGAGTTCCGCGCGCCGGAAGCGCTCGCCCTGGTCGCAGCAGACCGTGACGGGAAGCCCTTGGTCTGCCCCTCCTGCGGCACCGAGACCATCACGCGGGTTCCGAAGCGCCCTTCCGCCAGTGCCCCGCCCGAACTCGGCCGGATTGACCTCCAGTGCACCAAGTGCGGCCGGAGCGCCGCCTACCTCCCCCGGGCCCCCGATCCATCCCGATCGCCTGAGTCTCCCTATCATCCCCCCGGCGAGAGCTAGGGAGCGACGACCTCGCGGTAGACAAGATAGGGGAGGAGGATGTACAGGATCAGGTCGCGCACGAGATAGAAGAGGATGAAGGCCGCGATGGCGCGCCAGCCGAGGCCGCGCACCTCCGCCCAACTCCTCGGAAAGCGCCACCACCGCCGGAACCGCCCCGCAGGGCGTCCCGCCTCTACCTCGGGCGGCTGAAGATCCGTCCCCATCGAATCGCGGTCAGGAAAGGAAGCGGCTTCCAGCTCTTGGCGTCGTAGCTGTAGTAGATGAACATCGGCCGTCCGCGCACGTTCTTCCGAGGCAGGAAGCCCCACATCCGGCTGTCGTGCGAATTGTCCCGGCTGTCGCCCATCATGAAGAACGAGTCCGGCGGCACGACGATGGGTCCCCAGTCCTGCAGGTCGGGGTTGTAGGTGGCGGTGTCGCGCCCGACGAGGTACTTCACCTGCCACTGCCGCATGATGAACCGCTGCTCCGGTCCCGCCAGCGGCAACGGGGTCTCGTGCACGACATACGGCTCGTCAAGCCGGACCCCGTTGCGGATCAGCTGTCCCCCCTCCATCGCCAGCGTGTCGCCCCCCATCCCCACCATCCGCTTGACGATTTCCATGTCGGACTCGACGCCGTCGAACACCAGGATGTCGTTGCGCTGCGGTTCCCGGAAGGCGGGGAGCCGCTTGTGGACCAGCGGGATCTCGGCGCCGTAGAGCGCCTTGTTGACGAAGAGGAAATCACCGATCAACAGGGTGTTTTCCATGCTGCCGGAGGGAATGCGGAAGGCCTGCACCAGGAACGTCCGCAGCACCAGCCAGACCACCAGCGCCACGGCGATGGACTTGGCCCACTCCCACAGCCAGACGAGAAACGCAGGTTTTGCGGGCGTGGGCTTGGACTGGGCCATGGGGATCGTCGGGTCCGAGTGAAAGGAAGGGGGCGGTAACCTAACCCCGGCGGGGGACGTGGTGAAGGGCTGACGCATCGCGGGGCACCGGCGCTCCCTACGCGCACCGATGCCCCATGGTTTCTTCGTCCGGGCAATGCCGCCGGACTATTTCACCCAGTCAGCGATGAACACGTTGGTCTCGCCCCGGGTCTTCGCGTTCCGGTTGGAGGCCCAGACCAGCTTCTTGCCGTCGGGGCTGAAAATCGGGAAGCCGTCGAAATCAGGGTCGAAGGTGACTTGCTGCAGCCCGGTCCCGTCGACGTTGATGAGGAAGAGGTCGAAATTCCGGCCCTTCGGGTCGAGATGGTTCGAGGTGAAGATGATCTGCTTGCCGTCGTGCGAGAAGAAGGGGGCAAAGTTGGCGCCGCCGATCTTCGTGACCTGCCGGGGGTTGCTCCCGTCGGCGTTGGCCACCCAGATCTCGAGGGCCGCCGGCCGCACCAGGCGCTGCTTGAGCAGGCTCAGGTAGTCGGCGGTGTCGGCCGCCGTGACCGGATACGACGCGCGCCAGACGATCTGCTTCCCGTCCGGGGAGTAGAACGCCCCGCCGTCGTACCCGATCCGCGAGGTCAGGCGCTGGACGTTGGACCCGTCGATGTTCATGCTGTACAGGTCGATGTCGCCGTCGCGGGTGCTGGTGAAGATGATGTGCTTCCCGTCGGGCGAGACGGTGGCCTCGGCATTGTAGGCCTTGTCGTCGGTGAGCTTGGTGAGGTCGGTGCCGTCGCTCAGGGCCGAGTAGATCTCGAAATGACCGAGCGGCCAGACGTACCCCTTCGACATGTCGGGCCGGGCCGGGCAGGCCGCATCGTGTTCAAAGGTGCTGCTGTAGAGGATGCGCTTGTCGTTGTCGTAGAAGTAGCCGCAGGTCGTCCGCCCGAGGCCGTTCGACACCCGGTGCATCCCGGTGCCGTCGATGTTCATGATGTATTCCTGGTCGCACCCGCTGGCCAGGTCTTCCTGCCGCTGAAAAATCAACTGCCGCCCGGACTTCGAGAAGTACGCCTCCGCGTTATTGCCGCCGTGCGTCAACTGCTGGATGTTGCGGAGATGGGTCTCTCCCGGCAGGGCCTGCACCGGCATGGCCGGCGTGGCCACGACCTTGACGGTCGGACTGCAGGAGAGCAACGGCGCCGCGGCGAGCACGACCAGCAACGATGGGGTACGAATGGGAATCTCCAGGTTTTTTGGGCACACCAGAGTACGAACGCAACGGGGAACGGGGCAATCCGTAGGACTACGGACGGCCGCCGCTACTCCGCGAGCGCCGCCAGCACCTCGGCGGCGTGGCCGCGCGGTTTCACTTTCGGAAAGACATGCGTGATCTTGCCCCGCGCGTCTATGAGAAACGTCTTGCGGAGCACGCCAAAATACTTCCGTCCGTACATGCTCTTTTCACCCCAGGCTCCATATGCCTCGGCGACCGCGTGGTCCTCGTCGACCAGGAGCGTGAATGGAAGCTCATACTTCTTTTTGAATTTCTGGTGACTTGCCACGCCGTCCGGTGACACCCCGAGCACCACCGCCCCGGCCGCCTGGACCGCGCGCCAGCTGTCCCGGAACTCGCACGCCTCGGTCGTACACCCGGAGGTGTCATCCTTCGGATAGAAGTAGAGCACGACCGGACGTCCCTTGAAGTCCTTGAGCGCCACCACCGCTCCGCTGTCGGAGACGGCCTTGAAGGCGGGCGCCTTGGCACCCGGCGCGAGTTCAGACGACGACTTGGCCATCAGGAGTTCCTGGATGTTCGGGCGGTGCCCGCAAAATGGGTTGTCGGCATGGACAGGAGATTACATCCCCGGGGCGGCATCTGCCAGCACGCGAATGCGGGTGTCAACGACATCGCCGACCCCGTCCTCGATGGTGAACGTGGTCTCGGGGATCAGGCGGCGCTGGCCGCGTGCGGGCAGTTCCCGATCGGGCACATCGGCGCCCTGCCACACCGGGACGGCGGCGGCCACGGCGAAGGGATCGTCGCCGTGGGCCAGCACCAGCGCACGCGCGGCGGCAGGCGTGCCCAGTGCCGCAGCGAGGGCCCGCATCATCCGCAATCCAACCACGTGCGGATCGGCGGGGTTGAACGATTCGAGCACGGCGAGCTTCTGCGCCTCGCCGACGCCGAGCATCGGCAGCTCTGCCACCAACGGCGACAGCATCCGCTCCGACTCCCACTCGGACAGGCCCTCGGCGAGGAAGAGGTCCGAGGAGGCGTACTGGAGACCGACACCGTCGGGCCGAAGCGTTCCCCCGGCCACCAGGAGGAGCCGATGGCGCTCCATCAGCAGATGCTGCCACTCGTGCAACGCAGTCGCCACCGCAAACAGCGGGGGACTGCCGGGGTCCTCGAGGATTTCGTCGCTCGATTCGAGGAATCCAGAGGGAGTTCCGGCCGCTTCATTGCGCACGCTCGTCACGAGCCAGGGTCCGTCGGCCTCAAGGGTCGTGTGGATCCCGATCTCGAGGCGCAGCCGGCGGAGGACGTCCAGCACCTCGGCCGCCCCCCGGCGGTCGGCCCATTCCCTGCCGGTCCAATTCTGCGGAACCACGATGCGTTCCACCACCTCAGCCGGAATGCCGATGCGCGGCATCGCCTCGGGGATGCCGAAGTATCGGGCCCGGATCGTCGGCACCGGAAGGTCCGGCGCGGCCCACGCGGTCCGCATCAGTTCGGCGAGCGAGGTGCGCCCCTCGGCACCCCGGACCCACGGGGCGGCAAGCAGGAATGTGACCGCCTGGCTTTGCCAGGAAGCGGCCTCCCGGTAACCGCTGAGCAGCGCATCGGCCATTTGGCCCGAGGCTCCGCCCGTGCGGAGGAGCCGCTCCTGTGCGGCCTCGAAGGCGGTACTGTCGGTTTCCCGGAGGACGGCGAGTCGGTAGAGGGCCACCTGGAGCTCCGCCGCGCCGGGCGGGAGTGCCGCCGGAAGCAATCCGGCCGCGGCCAGGGCGGGGCGGGCGTCCTCCCAGGAGATCCGCTGGAAGCGCCGGTGCGCCCAACCCAGTGCGGCGGCATGCAGGTCCACGAGCCAGTCGCCCCTCGGGCGGAAGATCGCGTCGAACCGGGGCTGTTCGGCCGTCGGGAGCCCGGCGCGGACCGCCATCAGCGCCTCGGTCATGGCGGCGACGAATTCGGCCCGGCGCACCAGGCCAAGGGAGGGAAGAAATCCGTACTCCCCGAGAGAATCGGGAGGGATCGGCGTGAGGCCAGCCGCCGTCGCGAGCGCGGCCGCCCGGTCGACAGCGGCAGGCTGCGACATGGCGGCGGCCCACCAGGCGCCGGGGAGACGCACCTCCGTCGCGTTCCGGCCGAGGGTCAACTGCGCCGCCCGAAACCGCGGGAGGGCGGCGTAGAACTCCGCTCCCGCCGGGAGCCGCTGCGCGGTCCATCCGAGGACGCGGGCCAGGTCCAGCCTTGCCTCCCCCGACAGCCCGGTACCGTTTCGTCGGCCGGTAAACCGCATCACTCCCGGGGCGTCGACGACGAACTCCAACGTCCCGTCGGAACGGATCGTTCCCTCCCGGATGGCCACGGGGGGATCGTCGCTCGGCTCGAGCACCAGGCTCCCGGTCAGCGAGTTCCCACGCTGCTCGAGGCGGAGATCGCCACGCAGAATCGTGTTTCCGCTCGAGAGCCGCATGTGCCAGCGGCCGGTGACCGCCCCCTGGGCCGAGGCGATCCCGGCCGCGAAGCCGAGGAGCAGAACGAGCGCCGCAACGCTCCGGCGGAGCCGCCGACGGGTGCGGCTCAGGACCCCTCTCCCGCGCCAGGTGGGGCCACGTCGGGCAGCGGCTTGATCATGACCGCCATCCCGTCCTGCAGCCGCTCCTGGCCGCCGACGACCACCGTGTCACCGGCATCGACCCCGCTGCGCACTTCGGCAATCCCCGGCGCCCGAATTCCGAGCCCGATCTGGCGCCGCGACGCTTTTCCATCCCGCACGACGTATACGTAGTTGGCGCCCTGCAGCGGGACAATCGACTCTTCCGGAACCACAACCGCATCGGGGCGCACTTCGGCAGCGAGCCGCAAGTCGACGTACATCCCCGCCTGGAGGGTCCGCTTCGGGTTGGGCACCAGCGCCTTGACCGTGATGGTCCGACCCGGCAACCGCACCACCGGATCCACGAAGTCGACCACGCCCGTGAATTCCTGGCCGGGCAGCGCGGCGACGCGGAAGGTGACTTCCTGCCCGCGGCGGAGACGTTCGGCATACCGCTCCGGTACCTGGAAGGCGGCGCGCTCCGGATTGACCGTCTGGAGCGAGACGAGCTGCGTCGAGGAGGTGACGTAGTCGCCGAGGCTCACCATCCGCTGCCCGGTGGCGCCGCCGAACGGGGCACGGATGGTGGTGCGGGCCAGCCGGATCTGCAGCAGGTCGAGCGCCGCCTGCGTGCTCCGAGCGGTGGCCTCGGCGCGTTCGAGGTCGGCCTGCGACGAGGCCTTTTCCGACATGAGCTGCCGGGTGCGGGTCAGCGCCTGCGCGGCGAGGTCGCGGTCGGCCTCGGCCCGGGCCACCTGCGCCTTCAGTTCCGCGTCGTCCACCTTGAAGAGGGGTGTGCCGGCGGCCACCTCGTCACCCTCGCGGAACAGAATGCCGACGATACGGCCGTCGACCTCGGGGCGAAGATTGATGGACTGAATCGCCTCGATCTCGCCGGTGGCGGCGATCGCATCGACGACCGTGTCGGTGTAGGCGACGGCGACCTCCACCAGCGCGGCGGGGGGCCCGCCACCCTGGCCGCCGGGGCCGCCCTGGCCGCCGGCATTGGGGTCACCCTTGGAACAGGCCGCCGCGAAGAGGGCAAGGAGCAGGAGGGTCGGGGTACGGGTCACTGTGCGTTCTCACTGGGGAAGAGGCGCCGGCCGAGGATCACTTCGAGTCCGGCCAGCGCGAGCTTGGTGGCGTAGCGGGCCTGCACGAGCCCCGATTCGGCGTCGGCCAGGTCGACCTGGCCGTTCAGGAATTCGATGATGTCGACGGCGCCGGCGCGATACCGGGTTTCCTGCACCCGGTAGTTCTCCTCCGCCACGATGACCGCCTCCGCCGCGAGCTCGGCGGCGGCCGCCGCCGTCTCGTAGGCGCTGTAGCTCCGGGTCACATCCGCGAGGGCGCCGCGCTGCAGGTCGTCGCGGATGGCGATGGCGACCTCGTTGGCCGACTTCGCCTGCGCCAGGGCGATCTCGCGGACACCGTTGTTCCAGATCGGGAGGGTGATGGTCAGCGACCCGGAGGTGCGGTCGGCGGCCGTCGGATAAAACTTGTCGTCGTAGGCGGCGATGCTCCCGGTGAGCGTCACCCAGGGGAGGTAGAACGCCTTGCGAGCGCGCACCGTGGCGGCGGTGGACCGGGCCCGTGCCTCGGCCACCCGGATCTGGGGACCCTGTGCGAGCGCGATCTGCACCGCCTCCTCGAGGGAGATCGGGAGCGCGGGCGCGGCGGTGGTGTCCGACCCGGCGGCGTCGACCGCAACGGAGCGACCGACCCGTCGGCCCAGCTCCGCCCGCGCCACGTCGAGCCCAGCCGCCTCGCGGAGGAGATCGACCCGGGCCCGGGTGTACTCAAGGAGCACCTGCAGCGAGTCGGTTTGCACCGCCGCGCCGGACAGGACCCGGGCCCGCGAAATGTCGAGCTGCGAGCGCGCCCGCTCGACCCGCCGCTGGGCGACGCCGACCAGCGCCTTGCGGGCCAGCACGTCGTAGAAGGTGGCCTCGGTCTGGGCCGCGGTCAGGAAGCCGGCGCCGGCCTCGTTGGCCACCGCCCCCTGCAGGTCCGCCGTGGCGCGCTGGTACTCGGCAATCTTGCGGCCACCGGTGAAGAGCTCGTACCGGGCATCGAGCCGCGCCGTCACGATGGTGCTCGAGAGGCTGTTGGTGCCGAAGTTGAACGACGGCGTGGTGGAGCCGGTGAAGTCGGCGGACGCCGTGAGCGACGGCAGCACGAACACCAGCATCGCCGCGCGGCGAACCCAGGCAGCCTCCCCGACGAAACCGGCCGCCTGCACGTAATTCGGGTCGTATCGTGTGGCCTCGGCCAGCGCCTCGGCCAGGGTCACCTGCGGCATCGAATCCGACGGCGCCGCCTGCGGGACCGCCGCGGGCCCCATCTGCAGCATCGCGAGGAGGGGGAGGAGCATCATGCGATCCCCGCAGACGATTCCGCCACCGGGTGACGACGGGCACCCATCCGCTCGCGCACCGTTTCGAGCAGCACGTACACCACCGGCACGAGGTAGAGCGTCAGGAAGGTCGAGACGAACATGCCGCCGACGATCACGTAGCCCAGCGGCTGCCGGCTCTCCGACCCCGCGGACAGGCCGAGCGCAATCGGCAGGGCGCCGAAGATGGTGGCGAAGGCGGTCATCAGGATCGGGCGGAGCCGGACGCGGCCCGCCTCGAGCGTCGCTTCGAGGAGACCCTTGCCCTGCTCGCGCAGCTGATTGGCGTATTCCACCAGCAGAATCGAGTTCTTCGACGCGAGACCGATGAGGAGGATCATGCCGATCTGGCTGTACAGGTTGAGCGTGGCCCCGGTGAAGAAGAGGGTCACGAGCGCGCCGGTCACCGCGAGCGGCACCGCGAGGAGCACGGTGAAGGGGTGGACCAGCGACTCAAACTGAGCCGCCAGCACCATGTACACCACCAGGAGCGCCAGCAGGAAGGCGAAGTAGAGGGCGGTGCCGCTCTCGGCGAACTCCCGCAACTCGCCGCTGAGCGCGGTGGAGCTGCCGCGGGGAAGCAGTTCCGCGGCCACGGCGTTGAGGCTGTCGAGCGCCTCGCCAAGGGTGAAACCCGGGAGAGGATTGGCGCTGATGGTGAAGGACGGCACCCGGTTGTAGTGGAAGAGCCGCTGCGGGCCGACCCCTTCGTCCACCGTGGTGACCGCCGCCATGTTGATCAGCTGGCCCTGCCGGCCGCGCACGTACAGCGCCGTCATGTCCGACGGGGTGGCGCGATCCTCGGGGCTCATCTGGACCATCACGTCGTACAGCTTGTTGTCCCGGGTGAAGGTGCTGACCCGCCGGCCGCCGAGCATCGTCTCGAGCGTGGACCCAACGTCGGAGACGGAGACGCCGAGGTCCTCCGCGCGATCCCGGTCGTAGCGCACCGTCAGCTCGGGCTTGTTGACCTTCAGGTTGGACTGCACGTTGACCAGCCCCTTGATCTGGCTGGCCCGCGCCAGGAAGGCAGGCATGACGGCGGTGAGCGAATCGAAGTCGGGGTGCTGCACCACGAACTGCACCGGGCTCCCGAACCCGCCGATCGGCGAGGGAGAAAAGGCGTAGGCCTGCACGCCCGGAATCCCGAAGAGCTGCGGCATGATGCCGCCGACGACCTCCTGCGTGCTCCGCACCCGATCGCGCCAGTCCTTCATGTTCACGAAGAGGAACCCGCCGCTGACGTCGCCGCCGAAGCCGACGACGCTGAAGAAGGAGCGGATTTCCGGGACCCCGGCCATGACCGCCTCGACCTGCCGCTGGTACCCGTCGGTGTACTCAACCGTCGAGCCCTGGGGAGCCGTGACGGCGGCCATGAAGAAGCCGCGGTCCTCCGCCGGGATGAACTCGCGCTTGAGGGCGTGGAAGGTGACATACGCCACCAGCAGCGAGACGCCGGCGCCGCCGATGATCACGGCGCGGTGCCGGATGGCCCAGGCCAGCGTGGCGGCGTAGGTCACGGCCAGCCAGTTGAGCCCGCGCTCGAGGCTCTGGTAGACCATGCCGTGGCTCTTGGGCACCCGGAGGATCTTGGCGCAGAGCATCGGTGTCAGCGTCAGGGCCACGAAGCCCGAGATGACCACGGAGCCCGCCAGCGCCACGCCGAACTCGTTGAAGAGCCGACCCGTGGTGCCCTGCAGGAAGGCGAGCGGGGCGAAGACGGCCACCAGCGACACGGTCGTGGCGATGACCGCGAAGCCGATTTCACTGGTGCCGCGCATGGCCGCGTTCTCGGGCGTCTCGCCGAGTTCCTCCTGGTGCCGGTAGGCGTTCTCCAGCACGATGATGGCGTCGTCCACCACGAGCCCGATGGCCAGGATCAGCGCCAGCAGGGTGAAGGTGTTGATGGAGAAGCCGAGGAAGTACATCACCCCGAACGCGCCGATGATGGACACTGGGATGGCCAGGCCGGGGATAATGGTGGCCCGGAGGTTCCGGAGGAAGAGGAAGATGATGATGACCACGAGCCCGAACGCCAGGAAGAGCGTGTCGATCGTCTCGCTGATGGAGCGCTTGACGTAGATCGACTGGTCGAAGGCGGTGCGAAGCTGCACGCCCGGCGGCAGCGCCTCCTCGATCTTGGGGAGCGCCGCGCGGATCGAGTCCGCCACGTCCACCATGTTGGCCTTCGACTGGCGGACGATGCCCACCGCCACCGCCGACGTCCCGTTGAACCGCAGCACGCTGCGCTCGTCGCGGGGGCCGAGCTCCACGCGGGCGAGGTCGCGGAGCCGGACCAGCTGGCCGCCCTGGTTGGCGACGACCAGGTCGGCAAACTCCTGCGGGGTCTTGAGCTCGCCGAGCGAGCGCACCGTGAATTCCCGGTTGTCCGACTCGATCCGGCCGGCGGGAATCTCGACGTTCCGGCTGCGGACGGCGCTCTCGACGTCCTGCACGGTCAGGCCGCGCGCGGCGAGTTCCTTGGCGGACACCCAGATGCGCATGGAGATCCGCCGCTCGCCGGCGATGAACGAGTTGCCGACGCCGGGAATGGTCTGCAGCCGCTGCTTGACGATGCGGTCGCCGATGTCGGAGAGGTCGAGCAGCTTGTAGTTGGCGCCGGAGAGGGCGAGCCAGTAGAAGGGCTGCGCGTCCGCGTCCTGCTTGGCGATGACCGGCTCCAGCACCTCCCGCGGCAGCCGTCCGCGCACCCGGCTCACCTTGTCCCGGACGTCCTGCGCGGCGCTCTCGACGCTGCGGCCGAGGTTGAACTCCAGCGTGATGTTGCTGGACTGCTCGCCGCTGGTGCTGGTCAGGGTCCGGAGCCCTTCGACCGTGCTCAACTCCTCCTCGAGGATGTCGGTGACCGCCGATTCCATGACCCGCGGGTTGGCGCCGGGGAGGAAGGTGGAGACCGAGATGATCGGGGGGTCGATGTCGGGGTACTCGCGGACGCTGAGCCGGGTATAGCCGATGGCCCCGAAGAGCACGATGGCCAGGCTCATCATCGTCGCGAGGACGGGCCGCTTGACGGACGTATCTGAGAGAAACATGGGACTAATTTC
This sequence comes from Gemmatimonadales bacterium, assembly GCA_041390145.1. NCBI lineage: Bacteria > Pseudomonadati > Gemmatimonadota > Gemmatimonadia > Gemmatimonadales > Gemmatimonadales bacterium. Next base: position 13,919 of record JAWKQM010000005.1, read on the forward strand.
CTGAGCAGGCCTGGCGCGCTGAGTATCCGGTGAACACCGGACCCCGGCTCACGTGATGAAGATCCTTATACAGCTTGGAGTTACGTAAAGTTCCTGCCACAAGGGCGGGGTCTAGGATATACGTACGAACGCGGGAAGGAAAGGATTCCGGCGAGGGCGGCACCTGGCTGCCGCCCGATGGGATCAGCGAGCGGCCTTGCGGGCGAGCACCTGGTCGATGACCGGGCCGGCAAAGAGGGCGATCATGGCGTTGACCAGCACCCCGATGAGTGAGGAGACGAACGCCAGGGCGACCAGGATCATGCCGGCCCCTACGCCGGCCAGCACCATTTCGACGAAATTGAACATCTGACGCTCCTCGGGGTTAACATCCCTAGAATCAGCGCAGTAGCTTATACAGGTTGGGGGCCACCCGCAACCGGCGCCCTCCCATACATTTCCCCCGCAAATCAGAGGTTTCGATGCGACGCATTCTTGCCCTGAGCGCACTCACCATGGCCCTGGCCGTCCCGGCCATGGCGCAAGACCACCAGGCGGATCCGGACAAGGCGGTCAAGGGGGGCGGTTCCCTGCCCACCGGCTGGATGGCACGCACCGACAAGGGTGCCGCCATGACCAACGTGAAGTTCGTGGACATGGCGCCCGGCTGGCACATCACCCTTGGGCCGGCAGCCATCTTCTACCAGCCTACCGACACGACCAGCGGGAACGCGCACCTCGTGGCCCTGCTGCACATGACGCCGCCCAAGCCGATGCATCCGGAGTCGTACGGGATGTTTATTGGCGGGCAGGACCTGCAGGGACCGAACCAGGCCTACACCTACTTCCTCATCCGGGCCGACGGGAATTTCATGATCAAGCGGCGGATGGGCGACAAGACCACCACCGTCGTGGGCTGGACGGCCAACTCCGCCGTGAACGCGGCGGACGCCGACGGCAATGCGACCAACGAGCTTTCCATCCTCATCAAGGGCGGCAAGGTCTCCTTCCTGGCCAATGGGAAGGAAGTCTATTCGGCCAACGCCGCTGACGTCGACACCAAGGGCGTCGTCGGAGTGCGGATCAACCACAACCTCAGCATCCACCTCGAGAAGCTGGAGGTCCACCGGATGTAGCAGCGGTCAGGCGCGGCGGTCCAATTAACCCCGGGCCGCCGCCCCGACCTCCCCCTCCGCCTCCCGCGCCACCTTGAGCAGCGCCTGCCGGGCCGCCCGGGTCGGCGAAGCGGCCAGCACGCCCACCACTTCCAGCCGCTGAGGGAGCGAAAACCCTCCCCGCGAAAGGAAGCCTCGCTTGCGTAGTGCCATCGTGCTCAGCGCCGCGGCCGATTCCGGGGCCTCGATCCGCGAGAGCGCCGTCAGCATCGCGCTCCAGGTGGCATGGTCCCGCTCGGCCTCGATGGCGGCCAGCAGCGGCATCGCGAGCGCCCCACCACCGCGCCGGCCAATGGCCCTTGCCGCATCCTGCCGCGTTTCCGGGCTCGCATGGGCCAGTCCCTCCCGCAGCGCCTCCGTCCCGTACTGCGCCGGGTAGCGCGCGAGCGCCTCGAGCGCCGCCCCGCGCAGGCGAGCCTCCGGTCGGGCAAGGAGGGCGCGCAGCGGAGGAAGCGCCTCGGGGACCATCTGCCGGCCGAGAACGTCCGCGGCGTGCCGGGCCTCATGCCACCGTGGGCTGCCCAGCATCGGAAGCAAGAGCGGGACGGCGTCGGGCATCCGGGCCAGCGCGTCGAGCAGAAACCGATGCGGCTCCGGGGACTCTGTCTTCTGGATCGCCTCCAGCATCAGCTCCGCCGCGTCCCCGCCCCGCCACTGCAGGACTTCAGCGGCGCGGGCCTGCTCCTCCGGCGTCCGGATCGCGTACTCGATGATCCCGACGAGCAATGGGCGCGACAGCGCCCGCTTGGCCCGGATGGCCACGGTGCGCCGGTCCACTTCCGGGACCCGGCTGGTGAGCCGCACTAGCGCCTGCGCGGCATGGAGCGCGTCCATCCACGCGCCGCGCTCCCGGGCCGAGCCAAGCTCGTCGGTCAGCGCGGTTACCTCGGCCCCGAAGGCGGAGGGGGCACGGTCATCGTCCTCCGCAAAAACATCGGCGCCCATCAGGAAGAGCGGCGGCGGCGCGGCGGCGGGGCCGGCGGCGGGAGCCGGCGCCCGCGGAAGCGGGGCAATCTCGGTCACCATCTCATACGTCACCGCCGGATGCTCCGGGAGCGGCGCGTCGCCGCCCAGCGCGCGCGCGAGCGATTCCAGCAACTCGGCCGACGCCCCCGCCGCCACCGTGAGCACCTCGACCTGACGGCGCAGCAGGTGCGATCGAATGTTGGCGGTGTCGTATTCACCGGAGAGGAAGAGACCCGCCTCGATGGTGGCGGGGGCGGTGGCCACCAGGGCGACTGCCTCCGCGAGCAGGGTGCCCGCCTCGGCGGACGCTTTGGGGCCGGCCCGGTAGGCGGCGATGAGGCGGCCGTAGGTGGTCGCAAAGGGAGAGAGCGGACTCACCCGGCCTTCACCTCGGTCCAGATCTGGTAATACAGCTGCGTGTCCTCGCCGAGGTCGCGGTAGAACTCGAGTCGCGTCAGTTCCTCGGCCGTTGGGTACGGCACGGGATCGGCCAGCAGGGCGGTTCCGGGGGCGTTCGCGGTGCCATAGCCCGTGACCGTGGCGTTGCGGGCGGCGACCTCCGGCCGGAGCATGTAGTCCAGAAACTGGAGCGCTTCACGCACGTTCGGCGCGTTGGAGGGAATGGCCATCGTGTCCATCCAGATGGAGCTCCCTTCCCGGGGCACGGCATAGCTGATCTCGGGTGACTCCGCCGCCGCCTGGGCGGCGTCGCCATTCCACATCTGGGCCACCCAGACATCCCCCGCCACAATCTGGCCCCGGACCGGCGCGGAGATGTACGCCAGCAGATTTGGCCGGGCGGCCAGCGCATCCGTCTTGGCCTGCTGGAGTTGTCCCGGGTCAGTCGAATTGACCGAGTGGCCGCGGTAGCGCAGCATCGCGCCGAGCACCTCCCGCGCGTCGTCCATCATGGTCATCGTGCCGGCGTAGGCCGGGTCGAGGAACACCCCCCAGGAGTCGGGCGGGGTGGCGAGCTTGTCGCGCCGCCATGCGATTCCTGAAGTCCCCCACTCGTAGGGCACGGCAAAGTCGGGATGCGGATTGGCCGACGGTGCCTGGAACATCGGCGCAATGTTGTCGCGGTTGGCCAGCGCCCCGTCCGGGATCTGCAGCAGCAGCCCGGCCTCCACCAGCGAGGGGAGGAGGTAGCTGGTGGGGAAGAGGATGTCGTACCCCTGCGCGCCGGCGAAGAGCTTGGCGAGCATCTCGGCGTTGCTCTCGTAGGTGTCCACCGTCACGCGGATTCCCGTTTCCCGCTCAAAATCGGGCACCGTCTCGGGGGCGATGTAGTCGGACCACATATAAACGTTGAGACGCGGGCGCCGATCGCAGGCGGCCACCCAGGGCGCGAGCCCGACCGCCGCCCCCGCCGCCGCGGTCGCGCGCACGAAGTCCCGGCGCGACAGGGCGGGCGCGGTGCGGTCAGACGGCGGGCTGTCGGAGGGTGCTGGCGGCATCGTCGTGGGGGCCGTGGGGAAGTGGGGGACCGCCCTAAGCTACACGCCGAACGCCGGGTCCGCGAACCTCACGAGCCGCGCGTCCCGCCCAGACGCGACGCCAGCGCGATGGTGCACGTGGTGAGCACCACGAGGAGTGCGCTCACGGCGTTGATGGTGGGTTCGACCCCCCGGCGCACCATCGAGTAGACCAGCACGGGCAGCGTGGTGGAGCCGGGCCCCGCCACGAAGAAGGTGATGACGAAGTCGTCGAGGGAGAGCGTGAAGGCGAGCAACGCGCCCGCGAGAATCCCTGGCGCCAGGAGGGGAAGAGTGATGCGCCGGAATGCGGTGACCTCGTCGGCGCCGAGCACGAGCGCCGCTTCCTCGAGCGAGCGATCCATCCCCCGCAACCGGGCCAGGACCACCACGGCGACGAAGGGCGTCGTGAACGCGATGTGGGCCACGATGACGGTGCCCACGCCCAGCGGCACGCGCAGCGCCACGAAGAGAATGAGCAGCGAAATGCCCGCCACGATTTCCGGGGTGACGATCGGCAGGTAGAGGCCCCCCTCGACCAGGCGCCGGCCCCGGAAGGGGCGCCGGGAGAGGCCCAGGGCAATGAGGGTGCCCAGGACCGTCGCCGCCAGGGTGCTGATCGACGCCACGGTCAGGCTCAGGCGGAGGGCCCGCAAGATGTCGGGCCGCTCGAGGAGGCGGGCATACCAATGGAGGGTGAACCCGCTCCAGGATGCCGCGAAGCGCGAGCTGTTGAACGAGTAGAGCACCAGCACGAGCACCGGAAGGTGCAGGAGCAGGAAAATCCCGCCGACCAGCGCCACCAGGAGCGGCGAGAGGCGGCGGGTCACGCCGCGGCCTCGGCGTCGCGCACCCGGAGCCAGACGAGGAGTCCCACGAACACCACGCCCATCAACGCGAAGGAGACGGCCGCCCCGAAGGGCCAGTTCCGCGCCGGGCCGAACTGACTCTGGACCAGGTTGCCCAGCATCATCGTCTTGGCGCCACCGAGGAGGTCGGGCGTCAGGAAGGCACCGAGGGAGGGGATGAACACCAGCAGCGAGCCCGCCGCCACCCCGGGAAGCGAGAGTGGCAGGATGACGCGCCGAAACCGGGAGAACGCACGCGCGCCGAGCACTTCGGCCGCATCGATGAGGTCGAGGTCGAGCCGCTCGAGCGAGGCGTAGATCGGCAGCACCATGAACGGCAGGTATCCGTACACCAGGCCGGCGAGCACCGCGCCCGGGGTGTAGAGGAGATCGAGGGGCGCGGTGGTGATCCCGAGCCCCATCAGCGTCGAGTTGATGACGCCGCCACCCCGCAGCAGCACGATCATCGCATAGGTGCGAATCAGGAAGCTGGTCCAGAAGGGGAGGATGACCAGGAAGAGGAGGAGGTTCCGCCACCGGCCGGCGCGCGCGATGACATAGGCGACCGGGTAGCTGAGGAGAAGGCAGAGGCCGGTGGTGGCGAGTGCAATCCAGAGCGTGCGCCAGGCGATAGCCAGGTACAGGGGATCGAGGAAGCGCCGGTAGTGCTCCAGCGTGAAGCCGGGCGAGACGCCCCAGTAGGTGCCGCGATGCATCACGCTGTACCCCAGCAGGACCACGAGCGGCACGGCAAAGAAGGCCGCCAGCCAGAGCAGGCCGGGGGTCAGCAGCGCCCAGGATCCCGCAGCGGGCCGGCGGGCAAACCAGGTGAGGACACGGCGGCGCGGCGAACTCACACCGGCTCCAGGACCTGGCAGTCGTCGGGCCGCCAGGCCACCATCACCGCGTCGTCGCGACGCCAGGGCAGCGGGTTCAGGAGCTGCCCCTCGTTCCGGAGCGCGATCCGCACCACCTGATTGTCGGCCAGCCCCACGATGACGTGCATCGTCTCACCGAGGTAGACGACGTCGCGGATGGTGCCCGGGAGCGCGTTCTCTCCCGGCGGCACTGCACCTGGCGCGAAGAGATCGAGCCATTCGGGCCGGACCGCAATGCGCACCGGACCGCCGGGCTGGACCGCCGAATGCTTCGGCACGAGGAAGGTCCGGCCATCGTGCATGGTGACGACCCGCTGGTTCCCCGCCCCGCCGCCCCCCTGCCCGACGGTCCCGCCAAAAAGATTCGCCTCGCCGATGAACTGCGCGACGAACTCCGTCCGCGGATTCTCGTAGATGTCGGCGGGCGTGCCGAGCTGTGCGACCCGCGCCTCGCTCATGACCGCGATGCGGTCCGACATGGCCAGCGCCTCTTCCTGGTCGTGGGTGACGTACACGAAGGTCATGCCGAGCGAGCGGTTGAGGGCCTTCAGTTCGAACTGCATCTCTTTCCGGAGCTGCAGGTCGAGGGCGCCGAGCGGCTCATCGAGAAGGAGGATGGCGGGATCGAGCACCAGGGCGCGGGCCAGGGCCACCCGCTGCCGCTGTCCCCCGGAGAGCTGGTGCGGGCGGCGACGGGCAAAGGTGGCGGGGGGGAGCCGGACGAGCCCGAGCGCCCGCTCCACCCGGCCGGGAATCTCGCTACGGGGGACGCGATGTTCCTCGAGGCCGAACGCCACGTTGCGCTCGACGGAGAGATGGGGGAACAGCGCGTAGCTCTGGAAGACCATGCCGATGCGGCGTTCGTAGGGACGACGGTCGTTGACGACCTCGCCGCTGATCCGAACTTCGCCGCCGTCGGGATCGGGGGTCTCGAATCCGGCGAGCAGCCGGAGGGTGGTGGTCTTGCCGCAGCCGCTGGGCCCGAGGAGGGAGAAGAACTCCCCGGGGTGAATCGCAAAGGAGACGGCATCGACCGCGCGGGAGTCACCGAAGGACTTGCTGACGCGGCGGAACTCGACGATGGGCGGCGACTCGGTCAACGGGCGGATCCGGGGAGAGTGGAAGTGCGAAGATACCGCCAGTAGAGCCGAGTGGGCAGGGAGGCGGCCGACTCGGCTATCTTTTGCCCATGCAACTCCCCCTTCCACCGGTCGGCATGGAGCGCGCGGCGGGCATCCTCGAGGCGGTGATCCTCGCGGCGCTGGCTGGGCTCTGCCTGCACCTCTACCGGCGGTACCGGAAGCCCTACTTCGCCTGGTTCGCCGCCGCGTGGGGCATGTATGTCCTCCGGATGTGGGCCATCCTCAGCTTCCTGACCACCGCGCGCCCCGAATGGCTCTACTGGCACCAGGTCTTCACCGGGTGGACCGCGCTGGCGCTCCTCTGGGCGGCGCTGGTCTTCGTCCGCCAGCCGCAATGGAGGAACCGGTACCTCCTCGTCGCCCTCTTCCCGCCCATCTGGTCCTACATCGCCATCTACCGGCTCGACCATTTCGTGTGGGCGGCGCTGCCGGCGGTACTCTTCCTCTCATTCGCCACACTGGCCACCGGATGGGTGTTCTTCCGGCACTTCGACCGGGTGGGCGGCACCGGCGCGGGGCTCCTGGCCGGGTCGTTCACCCTGTGGGGCGTTCACCATCTCGACTACCTGATTCTGCGCGCCCAGGGCGCCTGGAATCCGTGGGGCTATTACCTCGATATCTTCTTCGAGCTGGCGGTGGGGACCGGGATCCTGCTGCTGGTACTGGACGACCTGCGCCGCGGGCTCAGCGCCCTCGGCGCCCTCTCCGGCGACCTGCAGCGGGCGGGCCGGGAAGATCAGGATGTCCTCGCGGCGCTCCTTGAGCGCCCGCTGGCGCTGCCGGGGGTGAGCGGCACGGGGCTCTACATGCGGAGCGAGGACGGCGTACACTGCGTGCGTGGCGCCGGCATCTGCGCGGAGTGGCCGCCGCAACCGCCCGCGGAACTGGCGGCCACCCTGCGGCAGGCGATGGCCACCGGCCGACCGCAGCTTGGCGCGTCGGCCACGCGCCGCGGGCGCGAGCACCTGTTCCAGGCCGTGCTGCCGGTGTTCAGGGGGAGCGAGGCCTCCGGCGCGCTGGTCCTGACCGGGAACGCCCGCGATCCGTTTGCGGCGCTCGACGAGGGATTCATGGTGACGCTCGGCCAGCAGGTGGGGGCCGGCCTGGCCAACGCCGACCTGACCCGCCGCCTGCACCTCCGTACGGTGGAACTGGCCCGCCTCTCCGCCCGGATGGTCGAGCAGCACGAGGAGGAGCGGCGCCGCCTCAGCCGGGAACTGCACGATGAAACGGCGCAGGTCTTCTCGGCGGTCAAGATGGAGCTGGGCGTCTTGCGGGAGGGCGTGCCCGGCGCGGCCGTGGAACGGATCGACCATGCGCTGGAACTGGTGGACACCGGCATCCGCGGCATTCGAAGCGTCGTGCATTCACTGCGGCCCTCGCTGCTCGACGACCTCGGGCTGTTGCCCGCGCTCCGGTCGCTCATCACCGAGTTCACGCAGCGGAGCGGCCTGGCGGTGACGCTCGACGCCCCGGCCGCACTCGTTCCGCTCTCGAAGGATGCCGAGCTGGCGCTCTTCCGCGCGCTGCAGGAGGCGCTCTCCAACGTCGCCCGGCACGCCGAAGCCGGCACGGTGGCCGTCTCGATCCGGCAGGACAAGGCACGACTCGCGCTGACGGTGCAGGACGACGGCCGCGGGCTGCCGGAAGGCATCACCACCGACACCATCGAGCGCCCAGGCCACATGGGCATTACCGGCATGCGCGAACGCATCGGCGCGCTCGGCGGCACGGTTGCCGTCGAGGCCCCCGCCGGGGCGGGCGTCCGGCTGCTGGTGACCCTGCCCCTCGATGCCGCGCGACCCATCACCACCACGCAAGGACCGACCGCATGACCGACGACACCGCACCGATTCGTATCCTGATTGCCGACGATCACGCCATCGTGCGCGAGGGGATCCGCCATGTCTTCCGGCAGGCGCCGGGCTTCGAGGTCGTCGCCGAGGCGCCGCGCGGCGATGAGGCGCTGATGGTGGCCCGGGAGGTGGTGCCGGACGTGGCGGTGCTCGACATCACGATGCCCGGACTGACAGGGCTCCAGGTGGCGTCGGCGCTGCACGAAGAGCTGCCCGGGATCCGAGTCGTGATCCTCAGCATGCATGACAACCCGGAATACGTGCTCGAGGCGGTGCGGGCGGGCGCCCACGCCTACCTGCTCAAGGATCTCGCCGCCACCGAGCTCCGGGCGGCGGTGTCCGCCGTGCACGCCGGCGAGTCGTACTACAGCCAGAAGATCGCGGCGATGCTGACGACGGCGGTGCGGGGCGAACTCGAGGAGGCGCAGCGCGGGCAGGCACTGGACGCGCTCACCGGACGGGAGCGCGACGTGCTGCTCGGCATCGTGAAGGGGGAAACCAACAAGGAGATTGCCGCGCGCTTCGGCATCAGCCACCGGACGGTGGAGACCCACCGGGAAAGCCTGATGCGGAAACTGCGGATCCGCACGGTGGCCGGGCTCACACGGTTTGCGCTGGAGGCGGGGCTGGACGTGGGCAGCGGCTGACCGCGGCGGCCCAGCCCCATGAACGACGGACGCCCCTCCCCGGCATGGCCAGGGAGGGGCGTCGTGTCAGGCAGGACCGCCTACTTGTGCGCGGCCTTGACCTGGATCTGCCGCGGCTTGGCCTTTTCCGCCTTGGGGATCATGATCGACAGCACCCCGTTGTCGGTCTGGGCCTCGATCCGCTCGGCGTCCACCGAGGACGGCAGGGTGAAGCTGCGGGTGAAGCTCCCGTACGCCCGCTCATAGCGGTGCACCCGCTCGGTCTGCTCCTCGCTGACCTGCTGCTTCTCCCCGCTGATGGTGAGGACGTTCTGCTCCAGCGAAATCTTGATGTCATCCGGATTCACTCCGGGCACTTCCACCGTGATGCGCACGGCGTCCTTGTCCTCGAACACGTCGACCGCCGGCACCCAGTTGGCGGTCAGGGCCCCATCGGCCTCCGGGCTGAAGGGCCAGGCACGGAAGAAGGCGTCGTCGAGCATGCGGGTGGGACGGCGAGTCAGGGTCAACATGGTGCACTCCTCCGAGAAATTGAGATTTGTGTTGGCAGCAGGATCACGCGAGGTGATCCATCGCCACGGAGGAATTGCAGCCGGCGTGCCAGCGCTCGCTTGCCATCCTGACAGACAGGCAACACCCCGCCTGTCATGGTGACAAGCGGGGCGTGGGTGTCCAGTCAATCTGACAACCTGGGTCCCGCCTCAGTCCCCGATGGCGGCTTCCTCGAGGATGGTCGCGTCGATCCGGCTGGGGAGCATGTAGAGGAACGGCACACAGGCGAAGAGCACGAGCCCCACCTTCGGCACGAAGCCACCGACAATCGTGGCGAGCAGGTAGGCCACCATCCCCATGGACATCCGCTCGCGGATCGACTCCGCCATCTCCGGCGTTACCTCATCCCCCACGCAGCCGTGGCCGACGGCGTGGCCCCAGTGGGCGAAGAGGAAGACGCCGCACAAGAGGAGCGTCCCCCCGTAGACCACCAGGGCGGCCGGCTGCAGCGGATACCTGGCCAGGAACACGGTCACGAAGGGGACAAAGGCGATGCAGAGGAGCAGGAAGACATTGAGCCACAGCATCGTCCGGTCGACCCGCCGGATGTGGCGGAACTGGCCGTGATGCCCCATCCAGAGCGTGCCAAGGATCAGAAAGCTCAGCGCGAAACTGCCGACGGCGGGAAGCACGGCGAAAAGCGCAGTGATGACGCCTTCCGGCGTCGGCGCCGCGGGGAGCTCGGGCAGGGGCACCTGGAGCACCAGCAGCACCATCGCGACGGCGAAGACGCCATCCACCAGGGCTTCGATACGGCGGGACTCCATGGATGACTCCCCTTCGGTGACAGGAGCGGGAATCTAATTGGGTGCGCCCGCAGTATGCCGGAACATGATCGCCTGCCGATGGCAATGCAGCCTGCGCGACTCGCCATCATCCTGGGGACGGTGCACGTGGGACTCAATCACCCAGATCCAAGGCCATCTCATTGCATGTAGTCGACGTTGAGGGACAGCACGACCACCCCTACGATACCGACCGCGATCAATGCGTAGGCCCAGGGGTCTGCCTTGCGCACCTCCACCGTCTTGATATCCGAGATCGCGATGGCGACCGGCCCCGGCTCTGGGCGTGGCACCTCGGACGTTCCATAAAGGGTGTCGTTCACCACATGTATGTAGCCGAGTTCGATGCGGGCACCAGTGACGGTGGTGATGCGCGCCTTCTTCACCGTCTTGGGCGGAGCGGTCAACTCGGGCAACGGCTGGGTGGTGGCCTGAAAGCTGGTGCAGGCCGGCAAGTATGCCATCAGCAGAAGGACGGAGACCAATCTTCGAATTGACATGATGCACCCATGGAAAGCGAATGCGGCCAAGGCTCGGGTCTTGGGCCGAGGGATTGCAGTCCTCATTGCCGTGAGTCGAGTGGCCCAAGCGGGATGGTCTCCGGCGTTGCGTCCTTCGCGGCCACCGCGAGCAACGCTACAACCCCAACGATCCCAACGAGAAGGAGCGCGGTGGTCGTGCCATCGGACTTCTTTACCTCCACCGTCCGGATATCGGCCAAGGGGAGCGCCACGGCCTCCGTAACCTGCTTCCCGCCGGATCCCGCCGTCCAGGCCGATCCGAACAGGGTGTCATTGACCACCCGCGGGGCGTCGACCTCGATCGCCCTACCGGCGGTGGTCGTGACCCGAGCCTTGTTGACCGGCTTCGGCGGCGCGGTCAATTCCGCCAGTGGCTGGCTGGTGGACTGGAAGCTGGTGCAGGCGGGAAGGTAGGCGGCCAGGAGCAGGACGGATACGGCGCGTCGAAACGACATCGGGCCCTCCCGGAGGGGTGCGCCGATCGAGTCGTGAAGTCCTGTCAGGCGGTAGTCGGGCGGCGCACTCGGCCCCGTCGATCCGAAGCGATCCGGTGTCCCAGGCTTCATCGGTTGGACGGCGCACTCATGGAAGACTCGCCGGAGCGCCCGGAGGGGATTCGCTCAGTCAAGTTACCGTTCGCGGAACTCCAGAGTGCGACGAAAAGGGACAAGGCGCGATGAAGATTCTTTCACGGCCCAAGGCCCCTTCTCGGGGGGAGTTGAAGCGCCGTCGGTCAGCACCCTCAAGGGGGACGCCCGTGAATTAGATTCACCGCATGCCCCAGCCATCGACCCGTCCCGAACGAATCCCCACCGTCGTCCTTGAGAGCCACGAGGCGCTCGCCCGCACGATCGCGGCCCGGATCCGCGACGTGATCACCGCGCGGCGCGCCGCCGGCGCCCGTCCGGTGCTGGGGCTGGCCACCGGCTCCACGCCGATCGGGGTGTACCGCGAGCTGATCCGGATGCACCGCGAGGAAGGGCTCAGCTTCCGGGGCGTCGTCACCTTCAACCTCGACGAATACTGGCCGATGGCCCCGGAGAGCATCCACTCCTACCGGCGCTTCATGCAGGAGAATCTCTTCGATCATATCGATATCGACCCCGCCGACACCCACATCCCCGACGGTGCGGTGCCGCGCGAGGCCGTCCGGGACATGTGCGAGCGCTACGAGGCCGCCATCGCGGCGGCGGGCGGGATCGACTTCCAGCTGCTGGGCATCGGGAAGACCGGGCATATCGGCTTCAACGAACCGGGGTCCGGGGTCGAGAGCCGCACCCGGCTGGTGCAGCTCGACGTGATCACGCGCCGGGACGCCGCCGCGGACTTCTTCGGCGAGGAGTATGTCCCGCGCGAGGCGATCACGATGGGGATCGCGACGATCCTCGCGGCGCGGGAAGTGGCGATCCTCGCCACCGGTGAGCACAAGTCGGCCATCGTGCGGCGGGCGGTGGAGGGTGCCGTGGACCTGGAGGTGGCCGCCACCTTCCTCCAGCGCCATCCCAACACGACGTTCTACCTCGACACCGCCGCGGCCGCCGACCTGACGCGCATCGCCACGCCCTGGCTGGTGGACGAGGTCGAGTGGACCCCGGCGCTGGCGGTCCGGGCCGTGACCTGGCTCTCCCTCCGCACCGGCAAGGCGATCCTCAAGCTCACCCAGGGCGACTACGCCGAGCACAAGCTGTCGTCGCTGGTGGCCCGGCACGGTTCCCCCGGCGCGGTGAACGGACTCGTGTTCAACGCCCTCGGCGCCAAGATCCGGGGCCGCTCGAAGCTGCCCGAGGGGCGACGCGTCCTCGTCTTCTCCCCGCACCCCGACGACGACGTGATCTCGATGGGCGGGATCCTGCACAAGCTGGCGCAGAACGGGAACGCGATTACCGTGGCGTACATGACGAGCGGCAACATCGCCGTCTTCGACCACGACGTCCGGCGGTACGTGGACTTCCTGGAGCGGCTGGCGCAGGAGCGCGGCGTGGGGCAGGAAGACGTGCCCGCCTTCACCAGCCAGGTCCGGGAATTTCTCGCCACCAAGCAGCCCGGCACCGTGGACAGTGCATCGATCCAGGTGGTGAAGCGGATCATCCGGGAGGGCGAGGCGGTGAGCGCGCTCGAGACGATCGGGCTCGGCAGCGCCAACGCCCGCTTCCTCAACCTGCCGTTCTACCAGACGGGCAAGGTGCGGAAGGACCCGATCGGCGAGGCGGACGTGCGGATTGTGCGTGCACTGCTCGAGGAGACGCGGCCCGAACTGGTGTTCGTGGCCGGCGACCTGAGCGACCCGCACGGCACGCACCGGATGTGCAAGGAAGCCATTGACGCGGCGCTGGCGCAGCTTCCCGGCGCTCAACCGGAAGTCTGGCTGTATCGGGGGGCGTGGCAGGAGTGGCCGGTGACCGAGGCCACCTGGCTGGTGCCGATGAGCCAGGAAGAACTGAAGCTGAAGATCCAGGCGATCTTCCGGCACCAGAGCCAGAAGGACTCAGCACCCTTCCCCGGGGCGCACGACGACCGCGAGTTCTGGCAGCGGGTGGAAGCGCGGAACAAGGAGACGGCCGAGATGCTGAACCGGCTCGGCCTCGCGGAATACTTTGCGATGGAAGCGTACGTCGTCGGCTAGCGCTCGACGGGCAGCCCCGCCTTTTCCCACGCCGTGATGCCGCCGGTCAGGTTGATGACATCGGCGATGCCGCGCGACTCGAGCAGGCTCGCGGCGATGAGGGATCGACTCCCGCCACCACACTGCAGCACCAGCGGCCGGGCCGTCGGCACCTCCTCGATTCGGTCGAGGAGGTAGCCGAGGGGAATGTTGTTCACGCCCGGCAGGTGTCCCGCCTCCCACTCCGCATGGCCCCGCACGTCGAGCACCCCCACCTCGTCCCGCGTCTGCCGCTGCGCAAGTTCCTGCGGGGTGATCAGCGCCGTGTTGCCGTACGCCCGCCCATCCTTGCCCCACGCCGCAATCGCATCCGACCCGAACCATCCCGCCGCCCCATCCAGGCCGATCATGGCCAGGTCGCGGAGCGCCTCGTGGAGTCGCTCGGGGGCGTCGCCGCTCACCAGCAGGTAGAATGGTTCCGTGTAGGAGAGCAGCCATCCCGCCCAGGTGGTGAACGACCGGTCGAGCGGGATATGGATGGTGCCGGGAATGTGGCGGGCGGTGAACGCCTCGCTGGGACGGGCGTCGACTACCGTGGCACCGGCGGCCAGCAGTTCGGGCAGGCGCGCCCCCTCGATCCGCGGCGGCGTGCGGAGCCCGTCGAGAATCGGCGGGCCGTCACGGTTGAGGCGCTTCATCTCGGCGAAGTACCGGGGCGGCTCGGGCTGGCCGGCGAGCACCTGCGCCACGAACTCCTCCTCGGTGGCGGCACCGAAGGCCCAGTTGAAGAGCTTCTCGTAGCCGACGGTGCTCTGCGGGACCGCGCTCATTCCCTTGCCGCAGGCGGAGCCCGCTCCATGGCCGGGCCACACCTGCAGGTGATCGGGGAGGTTCCGGAACTTGGCGAGGCTCTTCCAGAGCGCGCGCGCGGCGCCATCCGCCGAGCCCGCCACCTTGGCGGCCTTCTCCAGCAGGTCGGGGCGGCCGACGTCGCCCACGAAGACGAAATCGCCGGTGACGATGCCCATCGGGCCGGTGGCCCCGGCGGTATCCGTCACCATGAACGCGATGTGCTCGGGGGTGTGCCCCGGCGTGTGGAGGACGTCGAAGCGAATGTTGCCGACCATGAAGTGGTCCTGGTCGTGGAGCAGCACCGCCCCGCCCTGCTTCGCGAAGGCGTACTGCCAGCCGGGGCCGCCTTCGTCGGAGAGGTACATCACGGCGCCGGTGACGTGGGAGAGCTCACGGGTGCCGGAGAGGAAGTCGGCGTGAATATGCGTCTCCGTGACGTGCGTGATCCGGAGCTCTTCGGCCTCGGCCGCGCGCACGTACTGCGCGACGTCGCGGTTCGGGTCGATCACCATCGCCTCGCCGGTGGCGGCGCAGCCGATGAGGTAGCTGGTCTGGGCGAGGGTATCGTCGTAGAAGCGCTGGAAGAACATGGTCAGGAATTCCGAAGAAAGGGTCAGGCCGGCCCGAGCAGGCTCCGGAGGAGAATGGCAGCGCCGACCACCACGAGCAAGACCGCGAATCCCTTCCGCAGGCCCCCGGGGCTCACCCGCCGTCCGAGCGCGGTACCGAGGCCGACGCCGGCGATGGCCAGGGCGGTGAATCCCGCCATGGTGGCGTAGTCGACGTCCACCTTCCCCAGGTAGCCGGCAAACCCGGCGGCGGAGTTGAGCGCGATGACGCCGAGCGAGGTGCCGACAGCCTCCTTGACCGGTACACCGAGGAGGAGGACGAGCGCCGGCACGATGAGAAACCCGCCGCCGACGCCCACCAGCCCGGTCAGGACGCCGACCGCGCCACCGATCAGCGCCACCAGCAGCACATGGGGCCGCGCCGGCGCGTCGGCGGAGTCGGGCCGCCCCCGCCACATGAAGACGGCGGCGGCGAGCATCGTCACGGCAAAGAGCACCAGCTGCGCCACTGCCGGAACGAGGAGCGCCAGGCGCGCCCCGCCGAAGGTGCCGAGCATGGCGACCGGCGCAAAGGTCAGCACCGCCCGGCCGTTCAGTTCGCCGCGCCGCAGCCGGCCGAGCGCCCCGGCGCCGCTGGTAACGCCGACCACCGCGAGGCTCATGGCAATCGACTGCTTGACCCCGTAGCCGAGGATGTAGTGGAAGATCGGCACGGTGAGGACCGAGCCGCCGCCCCCGAGGAGGCCGAGGGAGACGCCGATCAGGAGAGCAAGGGAGAGGCCGAGGAGGGGCATGGGCACAAATGTATCAGGACGGGGGAACCGAACGGCCGGGAGTGGCGCCATCGAAGGAATATTCTTATATTACCAGATAGTTGTGTAGCGATTAATCAGGAGGTATCCAGCATGGAACTCAGCGACTCCAACGCCACCGCCATCGCCGAGCGGTTCAAGGCCCTCGGCGAACCGATGCGGCTGCGGCTCCTGCAGGCGCTGCGCACCGGGGAATGCTCGGTGGGCGACCTTGCCGAGCGGACCGGCGGCGGCCAGGCCAACGTGTCGAAGCACCTGCAGGTGCTGCTGCAGCAGGGGTACGTGGACCGGCGGAAGGAAGGGACCACCAGCTGGTACCGGATCACCGACCCGCAGGTGTTCACGATGTGCGAGCTGGTGTGCGGCGGGCTGGAGGAGGAGCTCGACCGGAAGAAGAAGCTCCTCCGCCGCCGCCGGTAAGCGTCAGGCCTTCTTCGGCTCGCAGCCGAAGAGGCGGAGCCGGCCGAAGACCCGCTCCGGCAGGCAGAAGCCGGTAAAGCTCGACTGCACCAGGTTGAACCCGACGAAGGCGGTGAAGAGAAACCAGGCGGGGTGCACCCAGTATCCCAGGGCCACCGAGCCCATGACGAACAACCCTGCCATCCGCCGAATGACTTTCTCGTTGCACATCCTCGACCTCCAATCCTAGAAGAATGAGTCGACAGGCATCACGGCCACGTGCAGCCGTTCGCCCGGAGGAAGTTCCGCCGCGCGACAGTGCGTCGCCGCGGTGCGCGCCAGTTCGTCGTCCACCACGGCAAACCCGACCGCGACGCTGCCGGGCCAGGCGCGGGTACCGGCCCGGGGGCCGGTGAGCCCATGCCCGTGCCCTCCCTCGAACCAGGTATGGCCGGGGACGCCGGCGTCATCGAGCATCGCGGAGATCCGCGCCGGCTCGGCGCCGCTGTAGGTCAGCATGATCATCTTCATGAGGAGGCTCCTTCGCGGCGCCGGAGCTCCCAGTAGAGGAGCGGCACCACGACCATGGTGAGCAGCGTGGCTGCGATGGCGCCGCTCATCAGCGCCACGGCGAGGCCCTGGAAGATCGGGTCGAGCACCATCACGATCCCGCCGATGACCACCGCCGCGGCGGTGAGGGCAATCGGCCGGAATCGCACCGCGCCGGCCTCGAGCACCGCTTCCCGCAGCGGCCGTCCGCGCGCTTCCGCCAGCTGGATGAAGTCCACCAGCAGGATCGAGTTTCGCACGATGATTCCCGCCAGCGCGATCATCCCGATCATCGACGTGGCGGTGAAGAAGGCGCCGGTGAGGGCGTGCCCCGGCAGGATGCCGATGAGCGTGAGCGGGATCGGCGCCATGATGACGAGGGGGATCTTGAAGGACTGGAACCACCCCACCACCAGCACGTAGATGAGCACCAGCACCGCGGCGAAGGCGAGGCCGAGGTCGCGGAAGACCTCGATCGTCACCTGCCACTCGCCGTCCCACTTCATGGCAGTTTCGTCGAGCCGGTCTGGCGCGGTCGCGTTGTAGCGCGCGATGGTGGCGCCGTTCACCTGCACGGTGTCGAGCGCCTTGTTCATGGCCAGGATGGCGTACACCGGCGACTCGATGGTACCGGCCACG
Source organism: Gemmatimonadales bacterium (assembly GCA_041390145.1). Lineage (NCBI taxonomy): Bacteria > Pseudomonadati > Gemmatimonadota > Gemmatimonadia > Gemmatimonadales > Gemmatimonadales bacterium. The sequence goes on from JAWKQM010000005.1 coordinate 31,165, forward strand.
TCGCCGGTGACATAGATGACCGGGCGGAGGTTCTTCCGCATTCGGAGCGGTGAACGGGTCATGGACTCCACCGTGACAAACCGACCCAACGGGGTCGGGCCGCGCGGCGTGGCCACCGGCACCGCCAGCAGCGCCTCGACGCTGCTCCGATTCGAGAGCCCGAGCCGGGGGACGATGGCCACGCCCTCGCGCGCGGTCGGCGCGCTGGCCAGGCCGGCGTCGGCCCCGGAGAGCGCCATGGTCAGCACCTGCGCCACCTGTTCGACGGTGACTCCCGCCTCGGCGGCGCGGACCCGGTCGACGCGGAAGGCGCGCTTGGCCTGCGGCGCCTCGACGGTCCAGTCCACGTCCACCACACCGGGGGTGGATTCCATGACGGCCTTGACCTTCGTGGCCGCAGCCAGCCGGGTGCTGTCGTCGGCGGCGTACACCTCGGCCACCAGCGTCGAGAGCACCGGCGGGCCGGGCGGAATTTCCGCAATCTTGGCGTTCGCGCCGAAGCTGCGCGCAATCGAGTCTACGGATGGACGGACCGCCACCGCGATGTCGTGGCTCTGCCGGCTCCGCTCCCCCTTGGGGAGAAGGTTCACCTGCACGTCGGCGACGTTGGCGCCTCGACGCATGAAGTAGTGCCGCACCAGGCCGTTGAAGTTGAACGGCGCCGAGGTGCCGGCGTAGGTCTCGGTGCTGGTCACCTCCGGCACCGTCCGGAGGTACGCGGCCACGGCGCCCGCCGCGGCGTTGGAGGTCTCCAGCGTTGCGCCCTCGGGGAGATCGAGCACCACCTGGAACTCCGACTTGTTGTCGAAGGGGAGCATCTTCACTTCCACCAGCTTGACGGCCAGCAAGCCCATCGACAGCAGGAGCAGCGCCACGACCCCGCCGTAGAACGCCATCCGGCGGCGCGGAATGTCCATCAGCGGCGTCATGATGCCGGTGTAGAACTTTGCGAAGCCCGAGAGCTCCTCCGGCTCGTGCGCCCGGTCGGGCATGTGCGGCCCGGCGGCGACGTGGCCCTTGAGGAGCCGGAGCGCCAGGTACGGCGTGATGATGAAGGCCACCGCGAGGGAGGCGAGCATCGCCGCCGATGCGCCGACCGGAATGGGCCGCATGTAGGGGCCCATGAGGCCGGACACGAAGGCCATCGGCAGGATGGCCGCGATGACGGTGAAGGTGGCGAGGATGGTCGGGTTGCCGACCTCGTCCACGCCTTCGACGGCGGCGACGTCCGGAGCGCGGTCGCCCATCTGGAGGTGGCGATAGATGTTCTCCACCACAACGATGGCGTCGTCCACCAGGATGCCGATCGAGAAGATCAGCGCGAAGAGGGTGATCCGGTTGAGGGAGTACCCCAGCGCGTAGTACACGAAGAGGGTGAGCGCGAGGGTGACGGGCACCGCCACCAGCACCACCAGCGCCTCGCGCCAGCCGAGGAAGAGGCCGATCAGGACGGTGACGGAGAGGGTCGCGAGCAGGAGGTGGAGCATCAGCTCGTTGGACTTCTCGCTCGCGGTCTCGCCGTAGTTGCGGGTCACGTCCACCAAAACGTCGGCGGGGAGGAGCCGGCTCCGGGCCTCCTCCACCCGCGCCAGCGCGGCGTGCGCGATGTCGGTGGCGTTGACGCCGGGCCGCTTGGCCACCGCGATCGTCACCGCCTGCGCGCCGCCCTCGCCTCGCGCCGCGTGGGTCACGTAGTCGGTGGCCTCGCCGGGCGCTTCAACGACGGTGGCGACGTTGCGGAGGTAGACCGGGCCGGCGCGGTTGGCGATGACCACGTCGCCGGCGTCCTTGGCGGAGCGGATCGGCGCCCCGACGGTCACGAGGAAGACCTCATTGGCGGAGGCGAACTCGCCGGCGGGGAGCCGCACGTTGGCGGCGCGGAGCGCCTGCATCACCTCACCAGGCGTGACACCGCTCCCCGCCAGCCGGGCCGGGTCGAGAGTGACGCGCAGCTGGGTCGGCTCGCCGCCGATCAGGTCGATGCGCGCGAGGTCGGGGATGGTGGAGAGTTCGTCGGCGAGGTGCGTGGCCATGGCGCGCAGCTCGTCGGAGCCGTAGCCGCCGCCGTGCAGCGTGAGCGCCAGGATGGGGACGTCGTCGATACCATGCGGCTTGATCATCGGCGGCATGGCGCCGGGGGGCGCCTGGTCCGCCGCGGAGCCCATCTTGTTGAACACCCGGCTGGTGGCGAGGTCCTGGTTCTCGCCCACCTTGAAGCGGACCGTGACCAGCGTCATCGATTCGCTGGCCATGGCGTAGACATACTCCACCCCGGGGACTTCCCACATCAGCTTCTCGATGGGGCGGGTCAGGAGGTTCTCGACCTCCTCGGGAGAGGCGCCGGGCATCACGGCGATGACGTCGATCATCGGTACCGAGATCTGCGGCTCCTCCTCGCGCGGCGTGGCGATGATGGCGAGCGTGCCGACCGCGAGCGAGGCGATGGTCACCAGCGGGGTCAGCTTCGAGCGCAGGAAGGCCTGCGCCATCCGTCCGGCGATGCCCATGATCAGCGCTCCCCGCCGGCCACCACCACGGTGTCACCGGCTGCGAGGCCGGAGAACACCTCGGTCATGCCGTCCGCGGAGCGGCCAAGCTTGACCCAGCGCAGCGTCGGCTGACCATCGACAACAGTGCGGACACCGGTCAGGTCGCCCTGCCGGACGACGGCGCCGTTCGGGACGAGGATGGCCTGGCGCGTCCCTCGGGGAAGCGCCAGCGTGGCGGGACTGCCGCTGAGGAATTCGCCCTTGGCGTTGGGCACCAGCGCGTTCACGGTGTAGAGATTGGGTCCGGACGGCACGACGCCTTCAACTTTCGCATCCACGGTCACGTCGCCGATGATGGCGGTGACGGTGGTGCCGGCCTTCAGGCCGCGTACGGCATCGGGGGCGGCGCTGACCGTCACCCGCAGCGTGCTGGCATCCTCCACCGTGACGAGCGGCGCGCCCGGCGCGGCGAAGGAGCCGGGATCGACGAAGCGATGGGTCACCACGCCGGCAAAGGGCGCCCGCACCTCGGCGTACGACGCGGTGGCCGCGAGTTCGGCGGCCATCGCCTTGGCGCTCGCCACGGCGGCGGTGGCGCGGGCCAGGCCAGTTTCCGCCTGGTCGAGCTGCGCCTTGGTGGCGGCGCTGTCGGCGTAGAGGGCGCGGATCCGGCCCGTCTGTACCGTGGCGTCGCTGTACACCGCACTCGCCTCGGCGAGACCGGCCTCGACCTGGGCGCGCTTGGCGTCGAGGTCACGGGCGTCGAGCCGGACCAGGAGGGTCCCGGCGGCGACGCGGTCGCCCTCGTGCACGGGGACGGCGACGACCGAGCCCATGAGCTTGGTGCTCAGTGTGGCGGCGCGGACCGGATTGGCGGTGCCCGCCGCCTCGAAAGCGTCCACGACGGTCGTGTCGGTGACCGCGACGGCGGTGCCGCCAAGCGGAAGTTTCTCGCCGGGCGTCTGTTCGGTGTCGGAACCGCAGGCGCCGAGGGCCAGGCTCGCGAGCAGGACGCCGGTGACAGGAATCAGCTTCCGCATCTCAATTCTCCAGGACGGTAAGGGCCATCAAGTCGGCGCCGGCAGCCTGCCGGGCCGCCGCATCGGCGGTGATGGTCTGGTAGCGGGCATCGGCAAGGCCGAGCCGGGTCTGCGTTTCGACGGCGGCGGCACCAAGGAGTTCAGCCACGGTCGCAAGACCGCCGGCGTACTTCTTGGCGACGATCCGGTGCGCCTCGGCGCCCTGCTCCACGGACATTTCAGCGATGCCGAGCTTCGCGACGGCAACAGCGAGCTGGGTGCGGGTGGCGTTCTGCTCGAGCTCGGCGCCGGCGGTGGCGGCTTCGGCCATGGCGCGGGCGGCGTCGGCACGGCCCCGCGCCGCCTGGCGGCCCGCGATCTCGGAGGCGCCGGCGAACGGGGTCCACGACGCCATGACGCCCACGGTGTAGCTGCTCTGCCCGCCGAAGAGTTGATCGGGGGAGTTCCAGTCGAGGCGGCCGAAGCCGTTGAGCCGCGGGATGTACGCGGCGTTGGCTCGGCGGACATCCCGCTCGGCGGCCTGCACGCCGAGTTGGGCGGCGGTCACATCGAGGCGGGCGGTGAGCGTGTCGCCAACGGGGAGCGCCACGAGGCTCCGGATCTGTGCCACGGTCGGCAATGAATCGGGGAGGACGAAGGAGGTGTCGCCCGGCTGGCCGAGCATGAGGGCCAGCTGCTGGCGCGCGATGCTGGCGTTGCCGCGGGCGCCGATCAGCTGGGCCTCGACCTGGCCGGCCTGCACCGCGGCGAGGAGCGCGTCGGACTTGGTGGCCATCCCGTTGGTGACCATCGACTCGGCCTGCTTCACGTGGGCACGGGCGGCGGCGGTGGCGGCCTCGAGGGTGCGGACCTGTTCGCGGGCGAGGATGGCGCCGAAGTAGGCGCGGGTGACGTCCACCCGGGTGGTCTGCCGGGTCCACCCGGCACCCGCTTCGGCGGCGGCACCGGCGCTCGAGGCGGCAGCCTTGCCAAACCAGGCGTCGGCGTTGATGAGCGGCACCTCGGCGACCAGCCCCCCGTTCCAGTTGGTGACCGCGTCGGGATAGTTGAGGCTGGCCGGATTGAAGGAGGCCATCGAGACACCCCGCTGCTGCAGGGTGAAGCCGAAGGCGCCCAGCGGGTTGTCGGTCTGGGCGTAGCCGGCCTCGGCGCGCACGGTGGGGAGGATGCCCTGGAGCGCGGCGGTGGACTGGGCCCCCTGTGCGCGGGCGCCGCCGGCCGCGATGCGGTTGGCGTAGGCGGCGGAATCGGCGCGGCGGAAGGCGTCGGCCAGGGTCAGCGGTGCCTGTGCGCGGGCCGGGGTGGCCAGTGCCATGGCCAGGGCAGCAAGGATGATGGGTCTCAGCATGCGATGGTGTCCTTGGTTGGGCGTCAGTGCCCTTTCACTAGTCTACAACTATATAGTTGAATAGGGAAGATGTCAACAGGGGCCTCACCCCCTGTCTCCCTCTCGCACTGTCCTGCCTCACCCCCTGTCCCCCTCTCCATGAGATGGAGAGGGGGGACGTCACACGAGGATCGCCGGAGTATCTTTCCGGCATGACGGAACGCGAGGCGCCGGGGACCGTCCGGCTCGACAAGTGGTTGTGGGCGGCGAGGTTCTACAAGACCCGCGCGCTGGCGGTCGAGGCCATCGACGGCGGCAAGGTGGACCTCAACGGCCAGGGCGCCAAGCGCTCCAAGGCGGTGCGGGTGGGCGACCGGGTCCAGTTCCGGCAGCCCCCCTATGAATGGGATGTGGAAGTGCGGGGGCTGAGCGAGCGGCGGGGGCCGGCCAGCGTGGCCATCACCTTATATGAAGAGACCCCGGCGAGTCGCTCGGCGCGGGAAACGATGGCGCTCCGGCTCAAGGCGATGCCACCGCCGCTCTTCCTGGAGAAGGGGAAGCCGAACAAGAAGCAGCGGCGGGAGATCGAGCGGTTCAAACGGAGGGATTAGACTTGAAGCAGGGGGCCGCCAACCGCTGGCGAAGGGCCCAGAACAGCGGACGAGGGAGGGTCGGAGCACAGGGAGGGTCGGAAGAACTGCTTGGAGGTTGTGCCAGCACCCACCCATTCAGTTCTCCGGCATTCCCTTCCCTCCGACCCTCCCTCGTTCCTGTTGCCAGTCTGCCTATTCGACCCAGGCTTCCCACTTCTTCCCCACCTTCAGCGTGATCTCGAAGTGCACCGTCGAGTCTTTCTTCGTCACGCCGAGCGCCAGCAGCGAGTCCCGCAGCGGCCGCGGCACGTGCACGGTGCCGGGAAGTAGACGATCAATGCTCCCATCGACCCGCGCGGGGGCGGTGACGTTGCCCGCCGAGTCCCGGACCGCCGGTGTGATGTCGGCGCGATAGGTGGCCGGCAGGATGAGGTACTGGCTGCGCTCGGGATAGCGATCGCGCAGCACGAGCGGATCGAGGCCGAAGTCCACCGCCATGAGGCGCGTCGTGGAGGTCGACCCCATCAGCATCGGCTTGGCATCCTCAGGCAGCCCCGCCATTGCCGCTGTACGCGTTGCCTCGGTGGAGTCGGCCGCCGCCTGCTGCGCTGCCTGCCACCGATCCAACGCCGGCCCCGCGAGTTCGAGGACCACATAGCCTGGCCGGGTGGGCCGCATCCAGCCGTAGGTGTGCGTGGTGTCGTCGGGCGCCGGGAGGTTGTGGACACCCAGCGCCTCGAGCCGCGCCCGGTCAAACCAGGTCTTCCCATCCGGCCCCGGCGCCATCTGCCACGACAGGCGAAGGTTCAGGAATTCCTCGGCACCCTCCGACTGATTTCCCCAACTCTGCAGCTCACGCTCACCCAGGCGGACAACAGCGTCCGGGTTGCCGGCACGGTTCCGCATCGCGCCACCGAGGATGGCCGCCGTGGCCACCACGAGCGTGGCCGCGGCGGCGAGGAGGCCACGGTTTGTCATGGAGCCTCCCCTATCCGCGTCTTGAGCCGCTTGAGCAGGAGCATCACCACGACGGCGATGCCGCCGAGGACCAGGAAGAAGAGCCAGTTCGGCATCCAGTCCCACCACCAGTCCACGGCCTTGACGAAGATGAGTGCCGTGAACGCGACGACGCCGATATTCGTGACCTCATTCCATCCCTTCCGGATGCCGCCCCAGATGGCCAGGCCCGCCGCCAGGAACCCGACGAGCTGGTAGAAGACGGCGGCCCCTTCGGCGGAGAGGGGGAGGACGCTGCCCCGACCGCTCGCCGCCAGGCCGGTGACGATGTAGAACAGGACGACGAGGCCGAAGACCCGATAGACCCAGCCGAAGCCCTCGGTCAGCGGTCGATGCCGGATCAGCCCCAGCGCGGCCGCGAGGGCCGCCGCCGGCAGGAACAGTTCGGAGCGGATGAACGCGCTGGTCCAGTAGAGCCCGCCGAGGGTGGCGAGCACCCCAGCCATCCAGATGGTCCCCGTCACGAGGGCGGCCACGAGCAACAGCCGCAGGCCATACCCGTAGGTCAGCGCGGCTGCGAAGACGGCCCAGACCAGGAACTCCCACGGTGACAGCGCGACATTGTAGACCTGGAGCAGCGTCGCGACGTCGGTCACGAAGGCGGCGAACGCCACCAGCGCGGCGAGCCCGGCAAAGTACAGCGTCTTCTCGCGCCGGGCGGCGAAGGCGGTGAGCGCGAGCGCCGCCGCGGTGGCGAGGGTGAGGAGCGCAACCTGCACGCCGGTGGTCAGTCCGCCCCAGAAGCGCTCCACGAAGAGCACCACCGCGATGCAGAGGGCAAGGGCGCCGAGGAAGGAGGCGAAGCGGAGGCCGAGGGCGAGCTGGCGGCCGGAGGTGGTAGTGGATACGTCGTACTGACGGGCGAGTTCAGCGAGGAGTTGTTCGTGGTGGCGAGCGATACGCTGCCGCCCGGCGTCGTCGAGGACGCTGCCCAGCTCGGACTCGAGCTCGGCGAGTTCCTCCTGAAAGGCGCGGATCCGGTCGACCCGCGCCTGGGCATCCATTCGTCCGGTCATGGTGCCTCCGGTTACGCCTCCTGGCCCTGTTTCACATAGATCTCGCCGCCGCGGCGCCGGAACTCCACCGACTTCTCCTCCAGCGCGGCGGCGTACTCCCGCACATCCTGCGTGATCTTCATCGAGCAGAACTTCGGCCCGCACATCGAGCAGAAGTGGGCCACCTTGGCGCCGTCGGCGGGCAGGGTCTCGTCGTGGAAGGCGCGCGCGGTGACGGGATCGAGGGCCAGGTTGAACTGGTCCTCCCAGCGGAAGTCGAAGCGCGCCTTGCTGAGCGCGTCGTCCCATGCCTGCGCGTTCGGGTGCCCCTTGGCCAGGTCGGCGGCGTGCGCGGCGATCTTGTAGGCGATGACGCCCGCCTTGACGTCATCGCGGTCGGGGAGGCCGAGGTGCTCCTTCGGCGTCACGTAGCAGAGCATGGCGGTGCCGTACCAGCCGATCATCGCGGCGCCGATGGCGCTCGTGATATGGTCGTACCCCGGCGCGATGTCGGTGGTGAGCGGCCCGAGGGTGTAGAACGGCGCCTCGCCGCACCACTCGAGCTGCTTGTCCATGTTCTCCTTGATGAGGTGCATCGGCACGTGACCGGGGCCCTCGTTCATCACCTGCACGTCGTGCTTCCACGCGATCTTGTTCAGCTCCCCCTGCACCTTGAGTTCGGCGAACTGCGCCTCGTCGTTGGCGTCCTTGATGGAGCCGGGACGGAGCCCGTCACCCAGCGAGAAGGAGACGTCGTACGCCGCCATGATCTCGCAGATTTCCTCGAAATGCGTGTAGAGGAAGTTCTCCTTGTGATGCGAGAGGCACCACTTGGCCATGATCGACCCGCCGCGGCTGACGATGCCCGTCATTCGCTTGGCAGTCATCGGCACGAAACGGAGCAGCACGCCGGCGTGGACGGTGAAGTAGTCCACCCCCTGCTCCGCCTGCTCGATCAGAGTGTCGCGGTACGCCTCCCAGGTCAGGTCCTCGGCGACGCCACCGACCTTTTCCAGCGCCTGGTAGATCGGCACGGTGCCGATCGGCACGGCGCTGTTCCGGAGGATCCACTGCCGGGTCTCGTGGATATTGGCCCCGGTGGAGAGGTCCATGACCGTGTCGGCGCCCCAGAGGGTGGCCCAGCGGAGCTTCTCGACCTCGTCCTCGATGACGCTCTTGACGGCGGAGTTGCCGATGTTGGCGTTGATCTTCACCGCGAAGCCGCGGCCGATGATCATCGGCTCGATTTCGGGGTGGTTGATGTTGGCCGGGATGATGGCGCGCCCGCGGGCGACCTCGCTGCGGACGAACTCGGGGCTCATGCCCTCGCGGAGGGCGACGAACTCCATTTCAGGCGTGACGTCGCCGCGGCGGGCGTAGTGCAATTGAGTCACAGGACCCCGACCCCGGTACACCGGGCGCTGGAGTCCGGCAGGGATCAGGTCATTCTGGACCCCGGCTTGCGCCGGAGTGACGACCGTCGCGCGGGGCAGTCGCTCTACATCGCGCTCCATGATCCAGGGGAGGCGCGGGGTCGGAAGGCCCTGGCGGACGTCGAAGCCCTGCGGGCCGCTGGTGTCATAGACCCGAAGCGGAGGCTCGCCATCGGAGAGGAGGATCTCCCGGACCGGCACGTGAATGCCGCGGCTCCCCTCGAGGGTGACCTTGCGGGAGTTGGGAAAGGCGTCTGAAAAAGAGGTGGCAGTCATGCCGCACTCCCTTCGCCGGTATGAGCCGGATCAGGTTCCAAGGGTATCGTCTCAATCCGTCGCGCCGACGTGCGCGGGGATGCCCCTGGCGGTGTCCGTGAAGGTTAATACAACAGCGGGGAAGCGGGAACGATTGCATCGCGTCCGCCGACCGTCGGCTCGGGGTGGTCCTCCAGGCGTAACAGGTCGCGCACCCTCCGCGCCACGGTCGCTCCGGGTGTCGCGACCTGATTGCCCTCCGGACCATCCCCATCGCCGGCGGTCAGACATATGCGGGGCTGGCGTTGGGGATGGACCGAAGGGGCGTTGGTTCGCATCCCCCGGAGAGACCTCGGCTCGGAGGGGGTGCGAACCACAGCCCCGGAGGTCCGCCCCAAGTCAGCCCCGCCCAGTAGGGCTCGACGCCCCGGTCACCTGCTCCGCAGCCGACCCCGGTCCACCTTGCCGAGGTGCGTCCGCGGGAAATCCGCCAGGAACACGATCTCGCGCGGCGCCTTGTAGGCCTCCAGCCGCTCCCGGACGAACGCCTTCAACTCCTCGTCGAGGCCAGGCGACTGGGTGTTCGCGATCACGAAGGCGTGCGGCTTGGTGAGTCCCTGCCCGTCCACCACGCCCACCACCGCGGCCTCCTTCACCGCCGGGTGCTGGAGGAGACAGTTCTCCACCTCCTGCGGCGCCAGCCAACGGCCGCCCACCTTGAGCATGTCGTCGCCGCGGCCGCAGTAGGTGAAGTACCCGTCGGCGTCGCGGCGGATCATGTCACCCGACACGTACCACTCCCCCTGGAACGCCTGCGCCGTCTTCTCCATCTGCTGCCAGTAGCCGATGGCGCGTGCGTTCCCACGCACCCGGAGCCACCCGACCTCGCCGTCAGGCAGGGGATTCCCGTCGTCGTCCGTGACCCGCACCTCGAACCCCTCGACCACCGTCCCCATCGTCCCGGGCCGCACCGCGCCGGGCCGCGCGGAGATGAAGATGTGCCACATCTCCGCCGTCCCCAGCCCGTCGAGCAGTTCCACCCCGAACAGCTCCTGCCACCGGGTGTACAGCTCGGCCGGCAGCGCCTCCCCCGCCGACGTGACGAGGCGGAGCGAGGAGAGATCGGCCTCGGCGGCGGCGGGGTGCGTCACCATGTGGTTGACCATGGTGGGGACGTTGACCAGCACGGTGGGCCGGTGCTTCCGGATCTCCTCGAAGAGCAGTTCGGGGGTCGGCTTGTCGGGAAAGAGGACGCTCCGGGCACCGACAGAGAATGGAAAGAAGAGGTTGGTGCCCATGGCGTAGCCGAAGAAGAGCTTCGGGACCGAGATGGTGACGTCGTCCTCGGTGAGACCCAGCACCCCCTGGCCGTAGCAGGCGGTGGTGTGCGCGAAGCTCCAGTGGCTCTGCTGCACCGCCTTCGGCTGGCCGGTGGTGCCGCCGGAGAAGAGCCAGATGCAGGCGTCGTCGCGATGACTGGGGAAGGTGTCCAGCTCCAGCGACTGGGCCTCGAGGCGGCGGTCGAGGGTTTCGCTTCCGGCCACCATCAACTCGGCCAGGAGCGGCGCCCCGGCGCGGGCCGCCTCGAAGGCGTCGCGGTTGCCCTGGTGGACGAAGGCGACGCGGGCGCGGGTGTACTGATAGAAATAGGTGATGGCGTCGGGCTTGAGGTCCGGGTTGACCATCACCACCACTGCCCCGATCTTCAAGATGCCGAACAGCGCCGCCACGAACTCCGGCCCGTCGGGCAGGGCGATGATGACCCGCTGCTCCGGCATCACTCCCGCCTCCCTGAGCAGGTTGCCGTAGCGGTTGGCCAGGTCCTGCACGTCCCGATAGCTCCAGGTCCGCTGATCGGTCACCAGCGCCACGCGCGACCCCCGCCCCTCGCGGATGCGCGCATCGAGCAGGTGATCGGCGATATTGAAGCGCTCCGGCGGTGCAAACGTCACGGGCGGACTCCCGGATGGAACGAGGTTCGGATGACGGTGTGCTGGCTCGCCACTGCAACATATGAAGAAGTCGCGGCGCTTGACCGCTCCCACGCGGTGGCCATCGTGCCGCTCGGCGCCACCGAGGCCCACGGCCCCCACCTGCCGCTCTCGACCGACGTGATCATCGTCGAGGCGATGGCCCGGGCCGGTGCACAGCGCCTGGCCGATCGGGGCGTGACGGCGGTGGTGCTCCCCACGGTGGCCCTGACGCCCGCCCCGTTTGCGGCGGCCTTTCCCGGCACCATCGGCGTGCGGCCGGCGACGCTGGTGGCGCTGCTGGAAGATGTCGCCGACACCCTCGCCGCCCAAGGGTTCACCCGGATGGCGCTGATCAGCGCCCACCTCGATCCCGAGCATCTCGGCGCCGTCACCGAGGCCATCGAGACGATTCGGGCCGACGGGATGCGGGTCGCCTTTCCGAACCTGGCGCGCCGGCCCTGGTCCGGGCGGCTGGGCGAGGAGTTCCAGACCGGCGCCTGCCACGCGGGGCGGTTCGAAACGTCGATCGTGATGGCCGAGCGGCCGGAGCTGGTGCGGGACGTCCGCACCACGCTCCCGCCGAACCCGAACTCGCTTTCGGTGGCCATCCGCGCCGGGCAACACACCTTTGCGGAGGCTGGAGGGCCGCGCGCCTATTTCGGCTGGCCCGCCGACGCGACCGCCGACGAGGGACGAGCGCTGGTCGACACCCTGGGCGCCATCCTCGAAGAGGCCGCCCTCCCCCTGCTTCACGATGATTGAGAGCGTACCCTGATGCGACTCAACGGCAAGACGGCGGTGGTGACGGGCGGCGGCCAGGGGATCGGCGCGGCGGTGGCCCGCGCGCTGGCCGACGCCGGCGCCTCGGTGCTGATTGCCGGCCGCACCCTCAGCAAGCTGGAGCGCCTGGCGGAGGAGCTGCGCGAGGAGGGCCGGAACGTCTGGGGGGCGGCGTGCGACGTGAGCGACCCCGCCGCCATCACCCGGCTCGCCGCCGTGGCCAAGGAGAAGCTCGGCCCGGTGGACATATTGGTCAACAACGCCGGCATCGCCGAATCGGCGCCGATCATGCGCATCAGCCTGGACGACTGGGAGAAGATGATCCGGGTCAACGCCACCGGCCCCTTCCTCTGCCTGCAGGCGTTCCTGCCTGACATGCTGGAGCGGAAATGGGGGCGGGTGGTGAACGTGGCCAGCGTGGCGGGGCTCGAGGGCGCCCGGTACATCGCCGCCTACGTGGCGAGCAAGCATGCGCTGGTGGGGCTCACGCGGGCGGCGGCCGCGGAACTGAAGGGGACCGGCGTCACCGTCAACGCCGTCTGCCCGGGCTACGTGGACACACCGATGACCGCGAGCACGATCGCCAACATCGTGCGGAAGACGGGCAAGACCGCCGACGAGGCGCGCGCCGCCCTTCTCGCCACCATGCCGGGAGGCCGGATGGTGCAACCGGAGGAAGTGGCCGCAGTGGTGCTGGCGCAGATTGCCGACGCATCGGGCGACCGCAACGGAGAAGCCGTCATCATCGACGGCAGAGAGGCGTAGCATGAGCTGGGAGATCATCAATCCACGCGGCCAGCCGAAGGGGTGGAACGACGGCCTGCTGGCCCCCGCCGGCGGACGAACCCTGTTTGTGGCCGGGCAGACGGCGGCCGACGGCTCCGGCAAGGTGCATCCGGCGGACTTCGTGACCCAGTTCCGGCTGGCGCTCGCCAATTCGCTGGCGGTGGTGCGCGCCGCCGGCGGCACGCCCACCGACGTCGGGCGGATGACGGTGTACGTGCTCGACATGGAGGAGTACCGCGACTGCCGCCGCGAACTGGGCGCCGTCTGGAAGGAACTGATGGGGAAACACTACCCCGCCATGGCGCTGGTGGAGGTGTCGGCGCTGCTCGACGAGCATGCGCTCCTCGAGATGGAAACCACCGCGGTGATCCCGCCGCAGGCCGGGAGGCCGGCATGACGATGGCCCCGACGTCGTTTCTCTATGCGCTCGACGCGTCGACCGGCGTGGCGACCATCACCCTCAACCGTCCCGACAAGCTCAACGCGCTCACCTTCGAGGTGTACCGCGAGCTGACCGACACCTTCAACGCCCTCGGCGACGAAGCGGACGTCCGCGCGGTCATCATCACCGGTGCGGGCCGCGCCTTCTGCTCCGGCGGTGACGTCGAGGACATCATCGGCCCGCTGCTGGAGATGGACATCGACGAACTGCGCGCCTTTACCCGGCTCACCTGCGACCTGATCCTCGCCATCCGCCGCTGCCCGCGGCCGGTCGTCGCGGCGCTCAACGGCACCGTGGCCGGCGCGGGAGCGGTCATCGCCTCGGCGTGCGACTTCCGCGTGGCCAACGAGAAGGCGAAGATCGCCTTCCTCTTCGTGCGGGTCGGGCTTTCCGGCGCCGACATGGGGGCGGCGTGGCTGCTGCCGCGGCTGGTGGGGCACAGCATGGCCACGGAGATGCTGATGCTGGGCGAGTTCACCGCGCCGGCGCGCGCAAAGGAGATCGGCCTCTATCACCAGGTGGTGGAGGGGGACGTGATGCCCGCGGCACTCGCGCTCGCCGGGAAGCTGGCGCGGGGGCCGCGCGAGGCGCTGGCCGCCACCAAGGAGGCGATCGACCTCGAGGCGGAGCTCGACCTGGAGTCGGGGCTCGATCACGAGGCGGAGGCGCAGGCCCAGCTGATGCTGGGCCCCGACTACATGGAGGGGTACCAGGCGTTCACCCAGAAGCGGGACCCGAAGTTTCCATGAGACCGGACCCCGAGGCGGTCGCCGCTTTTCTCGAGCCGCACCACGCCGACGTGGCGGCCACGGTGGGCGCCTTCGGCCAGGAGGTGCTGGCCGAGCATCCCGACCCCGAGACCGATGCGGCGGCGCGCACCCGCGCCCGCGCGCTGGTGCCGCTGCTGGCCGAGGCGGGCCTCGGCGTCGCCGTCGAACAGCTCGACCTCCGCGCGGTGGCGCTGATCCGCGAGGGGCTGGCGTACCACTCGCCGCTCGCGGACGAGGTGTACGCCCTGCAGGCGCTCGGCTCGCTGCCGATCCGGCTCGGGGGTGGCGAGGCCATCCAGGCGCAGTGGCTCCCCCGCATCGACGGCGGCGAGGTGATGTGCGGCTTCGCGATGACGGAACCGGAGGCGGGGTCGGACGTCGGGTCGATGGTGACCACCGCCACGAAGCAGGGCAAGGAGTGGGTGCTCGAGGGGCGGAAGGCGTTCATCAGCAATGCCGGCATCGCCGACGTGTACACCGTCTTCGCCTCCACCGACCGGAGCAAGGGCGCCAAGGGGATCTCGGCGTTCGTGGTGCCGGCCGACGCGCGGGGGCTGGTCTTTGCCGGCGCGCAGGTGATGAGCGCGCCGCACCCGCTCGGTGAACTCTCGTTCGAGCGCTGCCGTATTCCCGCCGGCAACATTCTCGGCGAACCGGGCCGCGGGCTGGGGCTCGGCCTCGCCACGCTGGACCGGCTCCGCGCCACCGTGGGCGCCGCCGCCTGCGGCATGGCGGCCCGGGCGCTCGACGAGGCGGTGGCGCACGTCAACGAGCGGAAGCAGTTCGGCAAGGCGCTCGCCGAGTTCCAGCTGACGCAGGACCGGATTGCGCAGATGGCCACCGAGCTCCACGCGGCGCGACTGCTGGTGTACCGCGCGGTGTGGGCCAAGGACCGGGGCGCGGAGCGCGTCACCCTTGAATCGGCGATGGCCAAGAGCTACGCCACCGAGGCGGCGCAGCGGATCGTGGACGGCGCGGTGCAGCTGCTGGGCGGGCGCGGTGTGCTGGCCTCGCACCCGGTGGACAAGCTGTACCGGGCGGTGCGCTCGCTGCGTATTTACGAGGGAACCACCGAGATCCAGCGGCTGCTGATCGCGCGGGAAGTGCTGGGCGCCTCGTGAACGTCGCCATCATCGGCGGCGGGCCGGGGGGGCTCTACCTGGCCATCCTGCTCCGCCGGGCCAATCCCGCCACCCAGGTGACCGTCTACGAACGGAACCGGATCGAGGACACCTTCGGCTTCGGTGTCGTTCTGTCGGACGCCACGGAGGGGATCCTGGCCGAGGCCGACGACGTGACGCACGCGGCAATGTCGGCGGTGATGCACCGGTGGGGCGACATCGACGTGCACATCAACGGCGTGTGCATCACCTCGGGGGGGCACGGCTTCAGCGGCGTCTCCCGCAAGGTGCTGCTCGAGATCCTCTTCGAGCGGGCGAAGGCGCTGGGGGCCAAGGTCCTCGAACTGACCGAAGCGCCGCCGGTCGATGAGTTGCTCAAGACCCACGACCTGGTGGTGGCGGCGGATGGCGTCAACAGCGCCGTGCGCGCCTCGCGAGCCGAGGCGTTCGGCGCCACGGTGGACCTGCGTCCCAACCGGTTCGTCTGGCTCGGCACCACGCGTCCCTTTCCCAGTTTCTTCTTCTCCTTCCGGCAGAACGCGCACGGGCTCTGGCGCGCGCATGCGTACCAGTACGCCGAGGGGGAGTCCACGTTCATCGTGGAGACGACGGACGCGGCGTGGCGTGCGGCGGGGCTGGAGGAGGGAGACGAGGCGGCGACGATCGCGTACTGCGAGGCGCTGTTCCGGGAGGAGCTGGAGGGGCACCGGCTCATCGGCAACCGCAGCATCTGGCGGCAGTTCCCCACGGTGAAGTGCCGGCACTGGTCCGATGGCCGGCTGGTGCTGCTGGGCGACTCGGCGCACACCGCGCACTTCTCGGTGGGGAGCGGGACGAAGCTCGCGATGGAAGACGCCATCGAGCTGAGCCGGGTGCTGCAGGGGGCGACGGATGTGGCGGCCGCGCTCAAGACGTACGAGACGGAGCGGCGGCCGGGGGTCGAGAGCGTGCAGCGGGCGGCGCAGGCGAGCCTCGAGTGGTTCGAGGCGACGGAGCGCTACGACGACCTCGAGCCGCTGCAGTTCGCGTACAGCCTCCTGACCCGCAGTCTTCGCATCACGCACGAGAATCTCCGCACCCGCGACCCGGCATTCGTGGAACGGGTGGAGCGGTGGTATGCCGACCGGGCGGGGGTGCCGCCGGTGCCGGGGAAGACGAGTCCCCCGCCCTTCCTGACCCCGTTCCACCTGCGCGGAATGCGGCTCAGCAACCGGATCGTGGTGTCGCCGATGTGCCAGTACAGCGCGGTGGACGGCATCCCGAACGACTGGCACCTCCAGCACCTGGCCAGCCGAGCCATCGGTGGCGCGGGGCTGGTGATGACGGAGATGACCGACGTGAGCGCGGAGGGGCGGATCACGCCGGGGTGCACCGGGATCTACAACGACACGCAGATGGCGGCGTGGAAGCGGATCGTGGACTTCGTGCGCACGCACGCCCCCGACACGCGGATCGGAATGCAGCTCGGGCATGCGGGGCGGAAGGCGGCGACGAAGCTGATGTGGGAAGGGGACAACGAGCCGCTGGAGGAAGGCGCCTGGCCCATCATGTCGGCGAGCGCGATCCCGTGGAGGCCGGAGAACCAGGTGCCGCACGCGATGACGCGCGCCGACATGGACCGGGTGCGCGACGAGTACGTGCATGCGGCGGAGCGGGCGGAGGCGGCGGGGTTCGACCTGATCGAGATCCACCTGGCGCACGGCTACCTGCTGGCGAGCTTCATCAGTCCGCTCACCAACCGCCGCACCGACGAATACGGCGGGTCACTCGAGCACCGGATGCGGTATCCGCTGGAGATCATCCGCGCGGTGCGCTCGGCGTGGCCGGACGACAGGCCGCTCACCGCCCGCGTCTCCGCCACCGACTGGCACCCCGATGGGCTGACCGGCGAGGAATCGGTGGAGGTGGCGCGGCTCATCGGCCGGGCCGGTGTCGATGCCGTGGACGTCTCGGCGGGACAGACCGTGCCGGACCAGCGTCCTATATATGGGCGGGCGTTCCAGACGCCGTTTGCCGACCGGATCCGGCACGAGGCGGGGGTGGCGACGATGGCGGTGGGGAATATCCAGAGTCACGAGGACGTGAACGCGATCCTGGCCGCGGGGCGCGCCGACCTGGTGCTGATGGCGCGGGCGCATCTCTGGGACCCGTACTGGACTCGGCATGCGGCGTACGCGCTGGGGCATCCGATGACGTGGCCGCCGCAATACGAGTCGTTGAACAACTACAATGCGCGTATCTGAACCGCATTCACAAGAGACGAGGGAGAGTCGGAGGAGAGGGAGGGTCGGAGACACTGCTTGTGGTTGCATCACCGTCCACCTCAATCGGTTCTCCGACCCTCCCTCGTCTTCAGTTGGTTCATGCTGCCCGATATGCTGCCTCACCCCCTGCCCCCCTCTCCATGATATGGAGAGGGGTATTTCGTAGCGGCACCTACGAGATGAGCAACACCAGGATCACCACGGCGAGCACCAGGACCAGCGTCGAGATCACGATGGTGTGATTGGAGCCGCCCGACGCCATGCTCGCGTTCTCGAGCGAGGTCTGCATGGAGGTGGTGTCGCCGACCTGGAAGAGGGGCGAGGACTGCGGCTGCGGCACCGACGGGCCCGGCGTGACGACGGCGGGGGTGGAGGCAGGCGCTTCCACGGCGGCGGGTGTGCCGACCGGGGCGGCGGCTTGTTGCGCGGCCAGGGCGAGGGGGACGATGCTCAGCATGGCGGCGAGAAGCGCGACGGATCGGACTGACACAGGGAACTCCTTGGGTCGAGGGACGGCGTACCTGACATGGACACGAGGGATGCGCTGTCCTTGTATGGAAACCTACGCCGCGGCACCACCCGGACAATCGCTCGTTGGATTGACACGCGGTCTAGTCAATTGGTCCCCCCTCCTCGCTCAGAGGGGGTGGAGCTGCCGTCCCTGAGTCGTGGCTGATGTCGCTCAAGCGGCACGAGTTACCAATCTGAGTCTGCCGCTTCTGCCTCCCGGCCCCCCTGCCTCCCTGAGTCGCGGCTGAAGCCGCGGCTCGGCTGATGTCGCTGAAGCGACACGAGCGCCCGGTCTCGTTGCGGCTACTGCCTCCCTGCCCGGCGGCCGCCCTGCCGGGCTGTTCTGCCTCACCCCCTGTCCCCCTCTCCATGATATGGAGAGGGGGAACGCCGGAAGCGATCTGCCGCAGCTGCGCATTCTTTCGATGACGATGAGGCATCGCACGGCTGTTAGGGTGGGAGATGTCCAGTTCCGGTCGCCGTCCCCCTTCGCAGTCCAATCCCCGCCTGCTGCAGCGGTTGCAGTCCAAGTTGCGCATGGGGCATTACAGCCTGCGAACGGAGCAGGCTTACGCGGGGTGGGTCGTCCGCTTCGTGCGGTTTCACGGCCTGCGGCATCCGCGCGAGATGGGCGAGCGGGAGGTAGCGGCGTTCCTGGCGTGGCTGGCGGACGAGCGGGGTGTGTCTACCTCGACGCAGGTTCAGGCGCAGGCGGCGCTGCTCTATCTGTACAGGGAGGTGGTGGGGCGACCGCTCCAGCTGCAGGGGGTGGTGCCGAGGGGGCGGGGGCCGACCAGGATCCCGGTGGTGCTGGATGCGGGGGAGGTGGGGCGGGTTCTGGCGCAGCTGGAGGGGGTGTACCGGCTGATCGGGCTCATGCTCTACGGGAGCGGCCTCCGGCTGCTGGAGTGCCTGACCCTGCGGGTCAAGGACGTGGATCTGGTGCGGTGCGAAATCCGGGTGCGGCGGGGGAAGGGCCAGAAGGACCGGGTGACGCTCCTGGCCGATGCGGCGCTGGCCCCGCTCGGCGACCACCTGGCCCGCGTCAAGGTATTGCATGACAAAGCATTAGCCACCGGCACCGGGACCGTCACGCTACCGGGGGCACTGGCCCGGAAGTATCCTCGGGCGGACCGGACCTGGCCCTGGCAGTGGGTGTTCCCGTCGAGCCGGCTATACGCCGACCCGGGCACCGGGGAGCTGCGGCGTCATCATCTGCATCCCTCGGCGATGCAGCGGGCGATGGCCGAGGCGGTGCGGCGGTCGGGGATCGGGAAGCGGGCGAGTTGTCACACGATGCGGCATTCCTTCGCGACGCACCTGCTGGAGGCGGGGTACGACATCCGGACGGTGCAGGAGCTCCTGGGGCACTCGGATGTCAGCACGACGATGATCTACACCCACGTGCTCCTGAAGGGGGGACGTGGGGTCAAAAGCCCGGCGGACCGGCTTGGAAGTGCCCTCCCCCGCCCTTCAGTCTTTCCAGATTAGGCGGCGGACCGTACCTTGGAAGGGCACGCAGGAGAACTACTAGTCAGTCCATTAGACGTTAG
Source organism: Gemmatimonadales bacterium (assembly GCA_041390145.1). Lineage (NCBI taxonomy): Bacteria > Pseudomonadati > Gemmatimonadota > Gemmatimonadia > Gemmatimonadales > Gemmatimonadales bacterium. The sequence goes on from JAWKQM010000005.1 coordinate 50,513, forward strand.
GCCTTAGTGAGAGATATTGTCGGTACGCCAATTGATAGGAGACGAGGAATTTGTCACGGTTCCGGTTTATTGTTCCTTCCCTGCTGCTAGCACTCGGCTTCGCTGATGCCGTGTGTAGTCAGGCAACCAATTCAGACATCACACCTGCCAGAGTCGAAGTTCCAAAGGTAGAACGTGAGGGCGTATGGCAGCCGACCGGCGGCGGAACGCAAGTGCCGCTCTGGCCTGCGACTGTTGCGCTAGGCAAGCCAAATACCGGTGATCATCCCGAGGCGACAGGCAATGGATCACCCCTTATTGGGGGTAGGAAGTGGCATTGGGCGAGCTACGTGACGCGGCCGACCATGACCATTTATCGGCCCAAAGGCCGTAACACTGGAACTACGATGCTGGTCTTGCCGGGCGGTGGATTCCACGCTGTGGCGACCGACCTTGAGGGCACCGAAATCTGCGATTGGGTAGTCCAGCAGGGCATGACCTGCGTCATGCTGAAATATCGGACGCCACAAGTATGGCCGAAGAAGAATGGGAAGCAGCAGCGCCCGAAGGTGCTGCTGGGATTAGAGGACGCCCAGCGAGCGATGGTATTGCTGCGCCAGCGAGCCTCCAACTACGAGATCGATCCGCACAAGATTGGCGTAATCGGTTTTTCCGCCGGCGCTTATCTCGTGACGGACATGAGCAACACCGAACAGCGCACGTATCCGCCTACGGACGCGGCTGACCAGCAATCCACACGGCCCGATTTCGCAATCATCGCCTATACTGCTCGCTTGTTGGATAACAGCAAGGGGAAAAATGACCTTCAACTGCAACCATGGGTCAAGATCAGCGCGAATGCTCCGCCGACACTCATCATTCACGCCATGAACGATACCGTCGACGATATCCGTCATCCGATGGCATATGCACTGGCGCTGAACGACGCGGGAGTGCCGGTCGATCTGCGCATTTATGCAAAGGGCGGCCATGCCTTTGGCATGCGGCCAACAGCCGATCCAATCACGACGGAATGGCCCGGACAGGTCAAACAATGGCTGCACAACATTGGGGTGTTGTGACGTATCCATACGCACAATGTCTGCGTATCGCGATTTGTGCGCAAAGGCCTAACAACCGGTTGCAGCGGACGGCGCTCCGCGCCGCCGCTGAACCGGAGCGTTAGGCGGACGCACTACGCTTCTGGAGCCATGATTTGCTATGCGACGACCGCTCCACGCATTCGCGCTGTCGACCTTGGCCATCGCCCTCCTCGGCTGTGCTCCAACTGACTCTGCCAGGGATGGCGTGAGCGGCGAGCTACATGGCATCAACGGTACCGTAATTGATGCTCCTACGAGCCAGCCAATACCACATGCCATCATCACTATTGGCGGCGACTCAGCCACGCCTTATCAAACTGGTGCCCGTACCGCCTCAGCCGATTCGGCAGGAGACTTTCGGTTCGACAGCATCCCCTTCAGCCCAGTTTGGGTACTGGTCCGCTTTATTGGCTATCACGATCATGAAGAGCACATCTATGTCAGGCCTGGCGGAGAAGGGGTACTTCGCATTCCGCTAGACACGGCACCACTGACCATATTCAATGACACGTTTTAGCGGACGCAAGGAAGCCCTTGAAACAACTCATTGATGCCGTTCTTGAAGCTCCTAACGCGGCACTTGAGGGCCGGAGTGCAGCCGCCGATGAACTTGTGTCCATCGGTCGCCCAGCGTTGCCATTGATTCAGGATGTCTTGAATGGCAATTGGGCCTCCGAGGCCCATGCGAAAGACGTCTTGGAGGCATTTATGTATATCGCACAACGCATTCACGGGCGTGCGTGAGCCGTCCGCGTCTCGACGCGCCGCCTAACCAGCGCATGCAGCTGGCAAGGGCGCGCGCCATCTGCGGCAGCCGCCGCGCTTTATACTAAATGCGAGGTCGCGCGGCGGCTGCCGCGAGCGCCCTCGCAGCTGATGCGCCAATTCGTTGGGCAGAGCCGCTACTTAATGATTCTTGCCGCGCTAGTGGCACTCGGCATCCCCGGCTTACCACCGCCGGACACAACAACCCCGAAACAGCCGCTTGTGGCGGCTTTCTCGGCTGGGACATTCGAGTCCGGCCCTGTCTCGTGGTCCTCCGTTCCACTCTTTGTTCTCTACGAAGACGGCACCGTTCTCTACCGTAGCGAACCACGGGGCGAATCTCCTGAGTTTGATGCCGTCCAACTGTCCCGGTTGGCGACCCGCTCGTTTCTAGACTCGTTGCAGTTTGAACCGGACTTCTTCCAACTCAAGAGTGACTATGACAATGTCCCTGGGGTCTACGATCTAGGGATCTTTATCCTTTGGGCATGGAATGGACGCGCAGGCAAGTTCGTTTCCCTGATAGGCACACTCGATTCTACTATCACCTTCCCCCGAGTCGATCCACAAGTCTTTCACGCGCAGACCCCGCCAGGGTTCATTGAGTTGTTTCGCCGCTTGACGACGTACTCCCACCCCGACGCGATGCGGTGGAAGCCCGAATCGTTTGAGCTGGTATTGTGGGGAGCTGGTTCTGCGGACTCTGTGATGCAATGGCCGCCGGACTGGCCCTCGCGCGACGGCCAGGGGGTCTACGAGGACTATCGGGGCGACTATCATGTCCCCCTCACGCCAGCCCAGGTGGGCGAATACTTCGCCTGTTGTGGTGGTCGCGATGGCCAACGAGTCTTCTCGTGGGCAGGCAAGATATGGGCATCGGTGTTACGGCCAGTGCTCCCGGGCGATCGGACATGGACCGTAATGCGAGCATCGCAATAGAGCGGCCTGCCTAGCCAGCGCATGCAGCTGGCAAGGTCGCGCGGCGGCTGCCGCGAGCGCCCTCGCAGCTGATGCGCCAATTCGTTAGACAGCGCGGAACCCCTCGCTTGACCGTTTTGCCACCCCGTATTACATTGTCTTACATGGCAGCCGTCACGATTCGCCTCGACCCCGCCCTTCAGCGCCAGCTTGATCGTCTCAGCAAGCGCCTGGGCCGCACTCGCTCGGACCTCGTCCGGGACGCCCTGCGTCGGCAGCTGGCGATCCTCCGGTTTGACGAGGCCCGGCGACAGCTCATGCCCTTCGCCGAAGCCCGCGGGCTGCTGACCGACGAGGATGTGTTCCGCGACGTGTCATGAAGGTCTTCCTGGATACCAATGTCCTTGTTTCGGCCTTCACGACCCGGGGCCTGAGCGCCGATGTCGTCCGCCTCATCCTCACCGAGCATGAGCTCCTCACCGGCGAGGTCAATCTCGTTGAGCTAGAGCGCGTACTCCACAAGCGCATGGGTGTGCCGACCGCGCAGGTGGAGCTCGTGCTGCAGTTGCTCCGGGATCAAACGATTATTCCCCGCCCCAAGACCCCGCCCGATGTGAAAGTGCGCGATCCAGACGACCTCTGGGTGCTGGCATCGGCGTTCGCGGGTGGGGCAGAGGTCCTCGTCACAGGCGACCAGGACCTTCTGGTCCTCCACGGCACGGTGCTGCTGCCTGTACTGTCGCCGAGGGGGTTTTGGGAGCTCGTGCGCCGTTCCGAGTGACCGCGCTGTCTAACCAGCGCCCTCGCAGCTGATGCGCAGTACGTTAGGCCGCAATCCATTCTTGGGACGTGTCAATGAGCGAAGCTTCAGCAGCTGCCGCCGTGGTCGACGACTCCTCACCCCTCGAGCCGGCCTGGCTCCTCCGCCTTTTCGGACGCCCCCGTCAGTTCTTCGCCCTCGATCACGCGCTGAATCAGAAACCGGAGCTGTTTCTCGTCGTTTGGCTGGCCGGCATGTCGAACGTCCTAGGCCGCATCGACATGCAGCTCGCCAAAGCAGGATCGGGCACTCCGACCTCTTCCGACATCTTCGTCCGCCTCGCCCAATCCTGGAGTTCGGTCTGGATTGCAGTGGTTCTAGGAGGAGTGCTCTCAGGAGGATTGGCCTGGCTGATCGGCGGTTGGTGGTACGGCCTGCGCCTCCACTTATGCGGTGCCCGTCCAGGGCATGAGCACGAGGGGCGGCGCACCTGGGCATATGTGAGCCTCGCAACAAGTCTCCCTGCGATTGTTGTGTTGCTCATTCAAACAGTACGCTACGACAGTTATGCGGAGGCCTACAACACATCGTCGGCTCTCGATCTCCTGCTCCTCGCGCTCTTGTATTGGTCTGTGGTCGTGAGCTACCGAGCAGCGACCACCCGGTTCAAGCTTGACACTTCCAAGGCGCGCTTCTGGTTTCTGGTCCTGCCGCTGGCTTTCTACACGGTCGTGATTGTGATGCTCGGCCTGCTAAGCGCCGCGCTCGGCCCTGGCAACGCATCCATTGCGGCCTAACCAGCGCATGCAGCTGACAAGGGCGCGCTCTATCTGCGGCAGCCGCCGCGCTTTATACTGCTAGCGAGGTCGCGCGGCGGCTGCCGCGAGCGCCCTCGCAGCTGATGCGCCAATTCGTTAGGCCGAAAGCGCCATGATCAGGAGCATGATGGAGCTCACCTGCACACCGGAAACGCGACTTCGCTCCCTCCGGCCCAGCGATGCCGCAACACTGTTGGCCGCCGTCGATGCCGACCGCGCGATGTTCGATCGTTGGCTGCGCTGGTCCGGCACGGTGCGCTCCCATGAGGCTGCGCGAGAGTTTATCGTGCGCGCCGCCGACCTGGAACAGGAGGGGCGGGGCTTTCATTGGGGGCTCTGGCGGGGCACAGTGCTGCTTGGCGGGATTCCCTGTTGGTCGATTGATCCAGTCCATCGGGTCGCCGAACTTGGCTACTGGCTTTCGACCGACGTCCAGGGGCAGGGCCTCGCCACCACTGCAACCCGTATCGTGGTGGAGCACCTGTTTACCCAACAGCACGTCAATCGCGTTGAGTTCCAATGCCGCACCGAGAACGTCGCCTCGCGGCGGGTCGCCGAGCGAGTCGGCGGCCAATTTGAGGGCGTTCGGCGTCAGTCACACTGGGTGGCAGGAGCGTTCCGGGACCATGCCGTGTACGCCATTCTCGCGGGTGATCTACTGCCGGCTTCGGCCTAACCACCGCATGCGGCTGCCGAGAGCGCCCTCGCGGCTGATGCGCAGCACGTGAGACGGACACAACGGCTTTGGGTGCAGTCACATGTCTTCGACCACGCTTCAGTGCCTGAACAACGACTGCGACGAGCCAAGGCTGTTATGCATCAAGCCCGCAGGCTGAGTCCGCTCGCTTTCGCCCTGCAGTACCCTCCTCCGTGAGGACCTGAACATGCGTTCGCCATTCGTCGGAACCGTTGTCGCGCTGGCCGTCCTTGGGACCTCTCGGCTGTCCGCCCAAACTGCGCCGCAGGATCTTCCCCGCCCACCTGTCCATGATTCCCTTCTCCTCAAGTCGAGGACGCTGGTTATTTCCCCGTTGTTGCCACACTGCCCGATGCCGGTCCTGCGATTAACTCCAGACGGGCAGCCGCAGAACGACAGCCTCTGGCTCTCCCCCTTTAGGCAGCGCGGGGGCACCAGGCTGGCGCCGACGTTCAATGGTTGCGTCAACCCACTCGACCTCGGACCACCGTCGCCACAGGGTCCCGCTAATTGAATTCGCTTGCCTTCGCGGTGCCGGCTACGCAGCGCATGCAGCAGACCCTCTTGCGGCGGCTGCAGAGTGCGCCCTCGCGGCTGATGCGCAGTCCCTCAGGTGCCACGATATTGTGGGCAGAGGAAGTAACTGGCACATCTCAGTCTCGACAACCGTCCGCGCACCAATTGAGCGAGTATGGGCGACAGGGACCACGCCGGAAGCTATCACCCAGTGAAATGTCGCGTCTGAAGAGTGGTGTTCCCCAAAGGCCTCACTGAACTTGTTGCCGGGCGGATCCTTCTCCTGCCGGATGGAAACCATAGACGGATCAATGGGCTTCGACTTTGAGGGCGTATTCATGGAGATTGAGGACAGGAAGTCCATCTCATTCAGGCTTGCCCATGAGCGTGGCGTATCCGTGTCGATCGTAGAGTCTGGTGAGGGCTCGGTCACTGTTGAAGAGACCCTTGAAGCGGAGGACGAGCATTCCGGGGAACAACAACGGCTGGGTTGGCAGGCAATTCTCGACAATGTCAAGGTGCACGTTGAGGCGTCCGGCACCTGACAATGTGTGGCAGCGGACAGGTGACCCGCTGCCCATTTGTGCTGACGCCAAATCAGGCATTGTCTCAAGTGCCGCTGGACACAGGTGCTAGGTCGCGCCAGTTCGATCATCGCCGCCGTAGCGATCTCCATCACCTAACCTCTTACAAGGAACTCGACGGTGTCGACAGTCACGGGTTCGCCGGGCGCCTACGCCCAGGCGCTACAGGGGTGCTGGGAGTTGACCAGGCGCGAGGACCACAGCGAGTCAGGTGAACTCAAGGAAGATCCCGGGCTCGGACCTGATCCGGTGGGATTGTTGATCTACCACGCCTCCGGGCACTTCAGTGCCCAGTTCATGCGGCGCGACCGATCCCGTGAGGCATCGCCAGCACCAGATCCGGGTCGTAGCGGTCACAACAACACTCGCTCAGTGGGCGGCTACGATGCGTACTTCGGACGTTACACGGTGGACGAAGCGGCGCACACGGTGACGCAGATCTTGGAAGGGGCGCTCGCTCCAGACAACGTCGGGGTGGTGGTGACCCGCAAGATGGAAGTGGACGGCGACGTGCTGACCCTGCGACTTCCGACGACGGATGCGTCCGGCGCGTCCATCGTTCGAACGCTGCAGTGGAGGCGTTGCCCTCCCCAGGATCCCGGGCAGAGCGCCACCTAACACGCGCGTGCTGCCGACAAGGCCAGGGCGGCCTCACCTGGCCCGCAGCTGATGCGCCATTCGTTCGTACGCTCGACGAACACATGGGGCGAGCGTGACGGAGGAATGCGGACGGAATGGAATGGAATGGGAGGGTGCATGAGTATTGAAGCGGTGCAGGCATTGTATGCCGCGTTCGCGCGGCGAGATATCCAGGCCATGCTGGCGCACTTGGCCTCCGATGTCGTATGGTGTGAGCCGGACAACCCGTATAATCCCGCGGCAGGCACACACTGCGGCCATCAGGGTTTCCTCGAGTGGGTCCAGATCGGTCGCGAGGCGGAGGACATAGAGCTGCTCGAACCGAGGCAGTTTCTGGCCAATGAAGCGGTGGTCGCCGTCGTGGGTCACATGAGATGCCGAGCGAAACAGACGGGACGTGTTTACGAGTCGGACTTTGTTCATGTCGTCACGTTTCGTGACGGTAAGATCGCACGATTCCAGGAGTTCTTCGATACGTACGCGGCGGGGGAGGCATTTCGGATCGCGACCTAGAGTGCTTGTGGCACAGGGTGTGGTCATGAGGGGCCGTTGCTCGGCAGTACTCGTGCGCTCAGCAGGGCTGAGCCGCGCTTGCCGCCGACGATGCCAGGTGTTGGGCCTGCCGTTCGGGCCGTCATACCAGGTGATCTCCTGGCTGTGTTGGGTGCCCAACCTGCTCCTCGTTGAGCGCTTTGTGGTCGGTGAGGTGCGCGCGGTGCCGGTCCGAGTGGAGACCGAATCCGCGTGAGCACCGGACCAGGGCGCGCTCCATCCGCGGCAGCCGCCGCCCCCCCTCGGTCGATGACCACACTACGAAAAGGCAGGCTACGATGAGCGATGAACAGGCGGCACCTGAGACGCGAGGCGTTACGGTAACCCTGCTGTCGACGCTGGACCTCGAGCCGGAAATCGAGGGGATGGCGGGGCGCCAGCTTCGGATGCGGATGGTGACCATCGAACCGGGCGGGGTCTTCGGGCCGGTTCACGATCACAAGGACAGACCGGGAATGGTGTACGTACTGCAAGGCACGATCACGGACCATCGCCTGGGGGTCGCCACGGAGTACGGGCCGGGTGTGGGGTGGCCCGAGGATCGGAACACGACGCACTGGCTGGAGAACCGGGGAACGATGCCGGCGGTGGAAATCTCGGTCGATATCGTGAGGTCATAGTCGGCCGGGGCTTCCTACGACCGGCCTCCGCGACCGAGACGCGGGCGTGCTGGGGACCGGCTGCATCGGGTCGCAAGAATCCTCGTCAACGGAGTGTATCGACATGCAAGACACCTGGTCCCGGGTTGATGAGTTCACTGAAGGGTTGCTGAACAGGCCGGACCCGGTGCTGGAGGCCGCGATCACGGCCAGTGCCGAGGCGGGACTGCCTTCAATCGCCGTCTCTCCCAGCCAGGGCAAGCTGCTCGCCCTGCTGGTGCAAGCGATGGGTGCGCGTCGCGTGCTTGAAATCGGCACCCTCGGTGGATACAGCACCATCTGGATGGCACGGGCCCTGGCACCGGGTGGACGTCTCCTGACCCTTGAACTTGATCCCGCGCACGCTGCCGTCGCGACAGCCAATCTGGCCCGGGCCGGGCTCAGCGATGTCGCCACGGTACGGGTGGGCCCCGCCAGTGACACCTTGCGTGACCTGGCCAGGAGCGGAGGAGCCCCCTTCGATCTCGTGTTTATCGATGCCGACAAGACCGGCTATCCCGAATATCTCGAGCTGATCCTGCCGCTCGTCCGGAAGGGATGTCTCATCGTCGCCGACAATGTGGTGCGCAAGGGGTCGGTGGCGGATGCGGCGAGTACCGACGCAAACGACCAGGCCATCCGCCGGTATCTCGAAATGGTGGGCACGCATCCCCGGCTGAGCGGCACGGTGCTCCAGACGGTGGGGGTCAAGGGATACGACGGCCTGGCGCTCGCGATTGTGGTCTGACCAGCGTCCCTCAGGGAAAGCCACTCAGCCCCGCGGCGGAGCAGGGGCCCCCCAGTACTCCTTCACCCCGTGCACGATGACCGGCAGCCCGCGCACCACGCAGAACGTCACGGCCAGCCAGGCGACTGCCTGCATGCATGATGTCAGCGGATCGGCCCACCGTGCGTAGCGGCTGCCCGGTGGAAAGGCGCGAAAGGCCCACGCCAGGCCGAGGCCGGTGAAGGCCGCAATCTTGGTGACGCTGTACCCGATCTTCATGACCGGCGAGCCCACGAGGAAACGGCCGATGGGCGTCCGGTGCTGTTCGAATGGCGCTGCGCCCTGACGTACGCCAAGGCTCCGGAGGGCGTCCGTGAGCGTCGTCCGGGCGATGACGAGGATGGGCATGACGACCGGGATCAGCCGGAAGTAGGCGAAGCAGACCCACATGGCCAGTTCGTACGCGCGGTCGGCCGCAATGTCGAGGACGCTTCCGAACAGGCTCGACTCCTGGCGCTTGCGGGCCACGATGCCATCGATGGTGTCGAGGAAGAGGCCGAGGAGCAGCACGGCGACCCCGGCGAGGCGGAGCCGAGGGGATGGCTGGAAGAGCGCCAGGATGCTGATGGCAAGCAGGGGAAGCCTGGAGAGCGTGATCCAGTTGGCGAGCACAGCGACCTCCGATCCGGGGGGCCAGCCTACCCAGGATTCACGAGGAGGGGTAGGGGCGTCCACTGCTGTATCTTCACCTCAGGCTAACGGTAGTCCATCCATCCGGGAAAGGCCTGTGAGATGTCAGCGAAGCGGTCGGCACTGGATACGGAAGAGCGCGCACAAGTGGAGGAGATGACGGGGGTCAAGACCTCCGTCATCTACGAGGCGATCCGTGCCGAGGGGGAGCATGAGCTGTCCCGCCCGTTCAGCGCCCTCTGGTGGTCGGGGGTGACGGCCGGGGTCGCCATCAGCATGTCGCTGGTATCCATGGGATTCCTGCAAACCGTTGTGCCCGAAGCATCCTGGGCCCCCGCCGTCGTGAGCCTGGGCTACCCGGTCGGCTTTCTCATCGTCATCCTCGGCCGGATGCAGCTGTTCACCGAGAATACAGTCACACCAATCCTGCCTCTCTTCCACAAGCCCAGTCGGGAAAACCTCCTGCGAACGGGGCGGCTTTGGGCCATCGTCTTTGCCGCCAACATCGTTGGCTGCCTGTTGGCCGCCGTCTTTCTGGTATATGTGCACATTGTACCCGCGCCGCACCTTGAAAGCATCCTGGCCATTTCGCGTCACTACGCCAGCGCGACCCCCCTCGAGCACCTCACGTGGGGCATGCCTGCCGGCTTCCTGATTGCCGCCCTCGTGTGGATCCTGCCGCGAATGGAAGGCGCGGGCGAGATCCTGGCGATCACGATCCTGACCTACATGATCGGCCTCGGTGGCCTGTCGCACGTTGTCGCGGGCTCCACCGAGCTGTTCGTCCTGGTGTTGCACGGCGAACTCGGTCCTCTAAATGCCGTCCTCGGAGGAATCGTGCCCGCCTTTCTCGGCAACGCCCTCGGAGGGACCGGGATGTTTGCCGTGCTGACCTACGCGCAGGTGCGTGAAGAGGTTTGAATGGTGACTGATGGACGATGAGGGGCTCGACGCGCAGCGCAGCGGAGCTCAACCCCTGACCTCGCGCATGTGAAGCGCGCGGTGGTTCCTGTCCGAGGGGCTACCGATGTCTCGGCTGCCGTCGGCGCGGGCGAGCCGTCCGGCGCCTGCCCCCCCCTTCAGGGGGGTTGCCCCACGACTGGGCAGGGGCGTGCCGCCCCTCTGGCGGTGTCATGCGAATTCACTAACATAGAAGTGCCAGCCCCCTTGGCGTCCCCCTGTCCGCACTCGACTGGCGCTCCGGCGCCAGGAGGATCAATGTCACCACGCAATGTTCGGTGGATCAGCGCCGTGGCCGTCAGCCTGGCGGTGGGAGTCGTGGGTTCCCTCCAGGCCCAGACCGAACTGGAGGTCGGGGCATTTGGGGGACTGTTCGCCCCCACCTCGGACTTCGCCATCAGCCCGGACCCCGGCAGTTTTCCAATTGGGCAGGCCAGCGCCAAGGCGTCCACGGCCTTTACCTACGGTGTGGTTGGAAGGGCCTGGCTCGCCGATCGGCTCGGGGTGCAGGCCACCCTCGGATTCACCGACGGCTCGCTGGTGGTCCAGTCCCCCCTTGGCACCGCGCCGGATACGACGTACCCGGCGTCATCCACCGCGGTGACCGCCGCGTTGCTGTACCGCTTCACCACGCCGACCATTCAGAACACCGTGTGGGTCAGCGCGGGCGTGGTCTTCCTCAGCCAGGACAGTCCGCACTTCGCCCCCTACCAGGCATCCACCGGCATCGGGCCCACCTTCGGGGCAGGGAGCACCTTGCCGCTGGGGGACCGGTGGCGCGTGAACCTGATGCTTGACGCCTTCATCTACTCGTTCAATCTGGAGGCGCCGGGCGCGGAGACGCTGAGCTCGTCGCAGTTCGATCTTCGGGCACTGGCGGGAATGAGCTACCGGCTGGGGAGGTAGGGTCGGACGTCCGCCGAAGCGGTCTGCCAAGCAGACGCCCCACCCGCCGAGCTGGCGTGGTGGGGCGTCGACAGTGTCGATGGGCGATGAGGGGCTCGAACCCCCGACCTCGCGCATGTGAGGCGCGCGCTCTAACCAGCTGAGCTAATCGCCCGGTGTTTCGGGAGCGGGAGTCTAACGGGGGCCGGCACGGTCGGGCAAGTCCGGAACCGGCTAGATGAGCCCGCCCCGCCGGAGCCGCCCGATCTGGTCGAAGCGCTCGTCGTGCATGGCCAGGACCTCCTCGGTCGAGACGGTGGCCACCCCCGATTTGCTGACTTCGATCCCGGCCGCGATGTTCGCCAGTTGCGCCGCCTCCCTCACCGTGGCCCCTGCCGCGAGGCACGTGCCGACCCACGCCGTGACCGTGTCACCCGCCCCCGAGACGTCATAGACCTCGCGCGCCAAGGACGGGAGATGAGTCGTCTTGCTGTCCTTGGTGACCAGCACCATCCCCTCGGCGCCCAGGGTGAGCAGCAGGTTGTCCACTCCAAGCTTGGTCAGCGCCTCCGGGAGGGCGTCCCGGTGCTCCAGGTCCACCGCAGCGCCCAGCGCCGCCTCCATCTCCCGCCGGTTCGGCTTGAAGACGGTGGCGCCGGCATAGTCGAAGAACTGCCTGAACTTCGGATCGACCACCACCGGGATGCCGCGCCGCTTGGCAATCTCCATCGCCGCACGGATCAGCGCCGGAGCCAGCAACCCCTTGTTGTAGTCCTCCAGCAGGAGTGCGTCGGCATCGGCGAGCGCCTCCTCCGCCTTGGCCAGCACCCGCAGCAATTCCGCCCCATCCAGCAGCCGGTCCACCTCCTCGTCGATCCGGACCACCTGCTGGCCCCGGGCAAGGACGCGCGTCTTCGAGGTGGTTGGCCGGCCCGCCGTCGTCTCCACGAACGTGTCGGTCAGCCGCAACGTGGCCATCTCGGCGCGCAACGCCCGGCCCGTGGGATCGTCACCCACCACACCCACCAGCCGGCAGGTCGCGCCCATCGCCGCCACGTTGGCCGCCACGTTGGCGGCGCCGCCGAGGGCGGAGCGGTGCTCCCGGACACTGACCACCGGCACCGGCGCCTCGGGGGAGAGCCGCTCGGTGTCGCCGATCAGATATCGGTCCAGGATGAGATCGCCGATGACGACAATCCGGCACTCGCCCATCCGCTCGATGAGCTTCAGGACGCGGTCGCGGGGCATCGGGGGCGGAGGAGAACTGGAGCGCACGGCGGATCCTCGGAAGCGTGAATAGTCGGGACCCCCGAAACGTGCGCGCGGCGCGGGCAAAGGGGAAGGGGAGGACCCGGCCCCCCCGGCGGTCCGCCCCGCTATCTTTGACCCCGATGCCAACCACCTCCTTTCGCGTTGAGTCGACCCGCGGCGACCTCGTCGAGTCGGTCCACGCCGTCTCGCTCGCGGTGACCAACCCGTCCGGCGCCCTCGTCGCCTCCGCGGGAGACCCGGAGCTGGTGACCTTCTGGCGCTCCGCGGCCAAGCCGTTCCAGGCGCTCCCGATGGTCGCCGATGGCGCCGCAGACCACTTCGGTCTCGGCCCCGACGCCATCGCGCTGGCCTGCGCCTCCCACTCCAGTGAACCGGAACAGGTGGATCTCGCCCGCCGCATGCTTGCCGCCATCGGCTGCAACGAGGCAGATCTGGCCTGCGGTCCCCACACGCCGCTCTCGTCGGCCGTGCATGAAGAGGCACTCAGATCCGGGACGACACTCACCCCGGCCTGGAGCAACTGCTCCGGGAAGCACAGCGGGATGCTGGCCCTCGCGCGGCATCATGGCTGGCCGACCGCCGGCTATGAACGGGCCGGCCACCCGGCGCAGGACCGCATCCTCGACGAGGTAAGCCGCTGGACCGGCGTCGCCCCCGAGGCCATCGTCCTCGGCGTGGACGGGTGCACCACCGTCTGCTTTGCCATGCCCCTCCACGCCATGGCGACCGCCTACGCCCGGTTGGGAACGAGTGAGGAACCGGCCGCGGTCCGCGTCCGCCAGGCAATGCAGTCCCATCCGGAGCTTGTTGGGGGCACCGGGCGGCTCTGCACCGATCTGATGCGCGAAACGGAAGGCCGTGTGATTGCCAAGATCGGAGCCGAGGGGGTCTACAGTGCCGCCTGGCCCGAACTGGGCCTCGGCCTGACCCTGAAGGTGGCCGATGGGGACATGCGGAGCGCGCAAGTTGCCCTGCTCGGCGTCCTGGCCCGACTGGCCACCAGGTTTGGCGCGATCCTCCCGCTCGCGGCGCTCGCCAGCCACGCCGAGCCGGTCATTCGCAACACTCGCAAGGAAGCGACCGGCTCGCTCCGCTCCGCCGGCGACCTGCACTTTCACGACACCGCCGGCGCGCGTTCAGTGCCGCACAACCGCTGAACTCGACTACCGTGATGCCAGACGCCTCGGCGCTCGACCCCCAGACCCTCGCCCTGGTGCGCCTCGCCGCCGCCGTGGCCGCAGGAGACGAGTCCGCCCTGCAGCGCGGCGCGGAATCGGTGTTGACGGCACAGGTCGATCCGGTCTGGGTCGAGGAATTGCTGCTGCAGTCGATCCTGATGGTCGGGTACCCCCGGGCGCTGGTCGCGTTCGGCGTCTGGCGGCAGGTAAGCGGCACCGCGGCGCCGCCGTCCGACGCCGATGCGGACTATGCCCGCCTGGCCGAGTGGGAGGCGCGGGGGGTGGACACCTGTTCGACGGTGTACGGCGACAACTACGAGAAGCTGCGCCGCAACGTGCGCGGCCTGCACCCCGCCGTCGACCGGTGGATGCTGGTCGAGGGATATGGCCGGACGCTCGGCCGGCCGGGCCTGGACCTGCGGCGCCGGGAGCTCTGTACCGTCGCGCAGACGGCGGTGCTGTGCACCCATCGGCAGCTCCATTCGCACCTGCGGGGGGCGCTGCACGGCGGCGCCACCTTTGCGCAGGTGGAATCGACGCTGGTGGCTTCGCAGCCGTTCGTCACGGTCGACGAGTGGGCGGAAATCGAACAACTATGGGTGGCGGTACGCGCCGGGTGGAGTGAGGAGAACTGATGTTTATCGATCGTGCAGTCGTGAAGGTCATCGCAGGCACCGGCGGGTCGGGTGCCTCGTCGTTCGCGCGCTTCAAGTTCAAGCCGAAAGGCGGACCCGACGGCGGCGATGGCGGGCACGGCGGGCACGTCTACATCCGCGGCGACCGCAACCTAGCCACCCTCCTGGACTACCGGTACAAGACCATCTGGAAGGCGGCGCGCGGCGCGCACGGCAAGGGGAAGAACTGGACCGGCGCCTCCGCCGACGACATCTACATGCCGGTGCCGCCGGGGACGGTGGTGCGGGACCTGGCCACGGGCGAGGTGCTCGCCGAGATCCTGCACGACGGCGACGTCTTCCTGGTGGCAAAGGGAGGGCGGGGCGGCCGGGGCAACGCCCGCTTCACCACGCCGACGCACCAGGCGCCGCGGGAGTGGGAACCGGGCGAGGAAGGCCAGGAGCGGGAGATCGAGCTGGTGCTCAAGCTGATCGCCGACGTCGGACTGGTGGGCGAACCCAACGCCGGCAAGAGCACGCTCCTTTCCGTGCTCAGCGCCGCGCGTCCCAAGATTGCCGATTACCCCTTCACCACCCTCGAGCCGAATCTCGGCGTGGTGCAGCTCTCCGGGTCCCGTACCTTTGTGGTCGCGGACATTCCCGGCATCATCGAGGGCGCGCACGAGGGGAAGGGCCTCGGCCTGAAGTTCCTGCAGCACGTCGAGCGGACCCGCGTGCTCGCCTTCATGATCCCGCTCGACGCCCCGGAGCCCCAGGCGGTGTACGACCAACTCCGCGCCGAGGTGCAGCAGTACTCCAGCACCCTGGCAGATCGGCCGCATGTGGTGGTCCTGAGCAAGCGGGACCTGCTGCCCGAGGGCGACGAGGTCCCGACGCTCGAGGCGCCCGACGCCGTCAGCCAGCTCACCATTTCGAGCGCTTCAGGCGCCGGACTCGAAGAGTTGAAGGAGTACCTGTTCCGGTTCGTGGCCGACGCCAAGGCGAACGAACCCCCTCCCATCGACGACTGGGCCCCCGAGTGACGCCGGACGGTCCCTCGGACCAGGAGCGCGCCGCGCTGGTGGCGCTGGGCCTGGTGAACGGCGTCGGACACGCGCGACGCACCACACTCCTCGAAGCTTGCTCGACTGCCTACGGCGCCCTCTCGGCGCCGTTCGAGTTTTTGCGCGCCCTGCCCGGGATTTCCAGTGCCTGTGCCACCGCCATCAAGGCCACTTCCGTCGTCCAGGGGGAACGGGTGCTCCGCGAGGTCGAATCCCACGGCGGCACCTGTCTCGTACCCGGCGATCCCACGTACCCCTCGATTCTCGTGGATATTCCCGAACCGCCCGGGGTGCTCTTCGCGCTCGGGCGCCTCGAACTGCTCGATCGGCTGGCCGTCGCGGTGGTCGGGAGCCGCAACCACACGTCGTACGGCAGCGACGCCTGCAGGATCGTGGTACAGGGCGCGGCGGCACGCGGGTTGTGCATCGTCAGCGGGATGGCCCGCGGGCTCGATGCCGTGGCGCACCTTTCCGCGCTCGATGTCGGTGGGGATACGATCGGCGTCCTCGGCAACGGTTTCGGCGTGATCTATCCGTCGGCCAACCGGGTGCTGTACGAGCGGATGCGACGCGAGGGGCTCCTCCTCACGGAGTTTCCTCCCGGCAACCGCCCGAATGCGGGGAGCTTTCAGCGGAGGAACCGGCTCATCAGCGGGCTGGCTCGCGTCACGGTGGTGGTCGAGGCGGCCTCCGGGTCCGGGACACTCATTACCGTGGACGCCGCCCTCTCGCAGGGGCGCGACGTGATGGTGGTCCCCGGCGCGATCACCAGCCCGACGTCCATCGGCACCAATCGCCTCCTGCGCGACGGTGCCACGCCGTTCCTCGAGGTCGCGGACCTGCTCGCGCTCTATCCTGAGCTGCGCCCCGCGGTGTCGGGGAAGGGAACGCCTGCGGCCACGGTGGAAGCGCCGCCCGCACTGCCGCTCACCCTCTTCGAACGGCGCGTCTTCCAGACCCTCGACCGGACGCCGCGCCACCTCGATGCACTGATCGAAGTGGTCGGCGTCCCTGCCGCGGAACTCCTCCCCGCGCTCTCCGCGCTCGAGATGTACGGGGTCGCCCGCCAGGAACCGGGGCGGCGGTTCCTGCGCGCCTGACTTTCATCGGCCCCCGGCGGGCTGTACCCTTCCTGCCGTGAACCTTTACATCCACGTCCCCTTCTGTGCCCGCCGCTGCAGCTACTGCGACTTCTCCATCGCGGTCCGGAAGACCGTGCCCTCGGAGCGGTTCGCCGCAGCGGTGCTCACCGAGTGGGAAGGGGTGCAGGACGACGCCGGGTGGGCCAATTCTCCGGAACTCGATACGGTCTATTTCGGGGGCGGGACGCCCTCCCGGCTCGATCCCGCGGCGCTGGTCTCGATCCTCGCTGGCATCCGGACCCGTCGGCCCCTCGCCCCCGACGCGGAGGTCACGCTCGAGGCGAATCCCGACGACGTGACCCCGGAGGCCGCCGCCGCGTGGCGCGATGCGGGCATCGCGCGGGTCTCCCTCGGCATCCAGTCCTTTGCGCCGAACGTGCTCGAGTGGATGCACCGCACCCATTCCGCGGACCAGGCTCGTGGCGCCGTGCAGACCCTGCGCGCGGCGGGCTTCGCCGACCTGTCGGTGGATCTCATCTATGGCCTGCCACCAGAATTGGACCGGGACTGGGAGGCCGATCTCGCCGCCGCATTCGCCCTGGAGCCGGATCACCTCTCCTGTTACGGGCTGACCATCGAGGCGCACACCCCCCTCGGGCACTGGGCCGCACGGGGGCAGGCGACGCCCGTGGACGAGACCCGGTACGCGGAAGAGTTTCTCCAGCTGAGCCAGGCGCTGGCGGAGCGCGGGTGGGAACACTACGAGGTTTCCAACGCCGCGCGGCCGGGGCACCGCGCGCGGCACAACAGCGGCTACTGGTCCGGCGCCTCCTACCTGGGGTTGGGGCCCTCCGCCCACAGCAGCACGGGAGGGGAGCGTCGCTGGAACGTCCGGGAATACGCCGCGTGGGACGCTGCCGTCCACGGCGGGGAGCCGACTGTCGCGGGGCGCGAGAGGCTGACCCCGGATCAGTTGCGGATCGAGGCGCTCTACCTGGGGCTGCGCACTTCGGCCGGCGTCTCGGCCAACCTGGTGCCCGCGGCGGTGCATGAGCGCTGGGCGGCCGCGGGGTGGGCCACCGTGCAGGGCGGGCGGCTCCGGCTCACCCCCGAGGGGTGGCTGCGCCTGGATGCGTTGGTGGCCGACGCGGCCTGATTAGATTCCTGCCATGGCATCCGCTGAGCATCTCACCTCCCGCCAACTCCACGTCCTCGAGGCGGTCATCCAGACCTATATCGAGACGGCGGAGCCTGCCGGCAGCCGGACCGTGTCCCAGCGATTCGGGCTCGGTGTGTCGTCGGCCACGGTGCGGAACATCATGGCGGAGCTCGAGGACCAGGGGCTGCTGTACCACCCGCACACCTCCGCCGGGCGCATCCCGACGGACCTGGCCTACCGGGTGTACGTCGACAGCCTGATGCACCTCTCCCCGCTCAGCGATGAAGCCCGCCAGACCCTGCAGGCGGAACTCCCCGGCTCCCGCAACGCGATGGACCAGCTGCTCCGGCGGACGGCGCAGGTGCTGGGCGTGCTGACCCAGGAACTGGGGGTGGCGGTGGCTCCGGCGTTCAATCACATCGTGCTCGAGCGGCTGGAACTGGTGCAGGTCTCGAGCGAGCGCATCCTGATGGTGCTCAACCTGCGGAGCGGCGCGGTGCGGACCGTGTTCGTGGAAGTGCGGGGGAGCATCGCCAAGGCCGCGCTGGAGCGGGTGACGCAGGTGCTGAACGAACGCCTGGCCGGGCTGACGGTCGAGGAAATTCGGGTGTCGCTGGCCGAGCGCCTCCGCGACGCCACGACGGAGCCGGAGAGCCACGAGCTGCTGAACATCTTCCTGGCCGAGCGGGACGAAATCTTCGATCTCTCGGGTGACGGGCGGGAGGTGGTTCTGGGTGGCGCGGAACTGCTGGCCGACCAGCCGGAGTTCGCGTCGAACTCGAAGATGCGGGACCTGTTGCACCTGACCCAGCGCCGCGACCTGCTGCGCACCGCGCTGCAGACCCGGGGCGACGGCCTGACGATTACCATCGGCGGCGAAAATCTTGACCCCCGCCTCAACGACTTCACGCTGGTCACCGCTTCCTACCGCGCCGGCGAGCTTCGCGGCGTCATCGGGGTCCTCGGGCCGACCCGGATGCCTTACGACAAGATCATCGGGCTGGTCGAGCATACGAGCCAGCTCGTCGAAGGATTGCTGACGTGAGCGATTTCTACTCCCTGCTGGGCGTCGCCCGCGGCGCAACCGAAGAAGAGATCAAGAAGGCCTACCGCAAGCAGGCCATGGACCTGCACCCCGACCGGAACTCGGCGCACGACGCCGAGCATCGGTTCAAGGAGGTCACCGAGGCGTACGAGGTGCTTCGGGACCCGCAGAAGCGTGCCGCGTACGACCGCTACGGCAAGGCGGGACTGGGGCGGGGCGGTGGCGGGTTCGAATATCACCACGTGGACCTGACCGAGGCGCTCAACATCTTCATGCGCGACTTCGGCGGACTTGGCGGGTTCGAGTCGCTCTTCGGTGGCGGAGGCGGGCGTGCCGCCGCCGAGGCTCGGCGCGGCCAGGACATCCGGGTCACCGTCAAGATGACGCTGGCCGAGGTGGCCACCGGCGTCAAGCGCACCATCAAGCTCAAGACGCTCGACACCTGTGAACATTGCGAAGGCACCGGCGCGCAGAAGGGCACCAGTGCCGCCGCCTGCAGCACCTGCGGCGGGAACGGTGAGGTGCGGCGGGCGGCGCGCAGCGTCTTCGGGCAGTTCGTGCAGGTGGCGCCCTGCCCGACCTGCGGCGGCGAGGGCACCGTCATCCGGACCCCCTGCGAAGTTTGCCGCGGCGAGGGCCGCATTCGCGCGGAGCGGACGGTGCAGGCGGAAATCCCACCGGGTGTCTCGACCAACAACTACCTCACGATGCGCGGCCAGGGCGCCGCCGGCCCCCGCAACGGTGGCAAGGGCGACCTCCTCCTCCTGATCGAGGTGGAGGAAGACGAACGCTTCGAACGCCAGGGCGAGCACCTCGCCACCGACCTGCCACTCTCGTTTTCGCAGGCGGCGCTGGGCGGCACCTTTCCGGTCCCCACTCCCTGGGGTGAGGAAGAGGTGGTCATCCCGTCCGGGACGCAGACCGCCACCGTCATTCGCCTGAAGGGGAAGGGGCTGCCGCGGCTCGGTCACTCCGGCCGCGGCGACCTCCACGTCCGGATCAACGTCTGGACCCCCGAGCGGCTGAACTCGGAACAGGAACGCCTCTTCCGGGAACTCGCGGAACACGAGGGAGATCCCCCCGGCCACGGGAAGGGCTTCTGGTCGCGGATCCGCGAGGCCCTCGGCTGATGGGATGGTGGGCCGTCGACGTGACCCCGTCCGCGCCCACCACGGGAGACGCGCTGGCCGCCTGGCTCGTGGCCCGGACCGGGCAGGCCATCGAACAGCGGGACGACGGGACACTCATCACCTTTGCCGAAGATGAAGGGGGGGCCAACGCACTGATCCAGGCGCTGGCCGGAAGCCCTGATGGGACTGCCACCGCAGCGATCCGCCCCCTCGACATCGTGGACTGGTCTACCCGCTGGAAGGATGGACTCGAGCCACGGCGGTTCGGCCGACTCATCGTGGCGCCATCGTGGACCGACGCGAAGGCCGGCGCCGACGAGGTGGTGGTGGTGATCGACCCGGAGATGGCCTTCGGCACCGGCGAACATGGCTCCACCCGCGCCGCACTCACCCTGCTCGAACGGCACCTCCTGCCCGGCCAGTCGGTGCTCGACCTCGGCAGTGGCAGCGGGATCTTGTCGATCGCCGCCATTCGGCTCGGCGCCTCCCGCGCCACCGGCATCGAGATCGACGAAGACGCCAACGTGGTCGCCACCAGGAACGCCGAACAGAACGGCGTGACGGATTCTTGCACATTTCTCGATGGCGATGCCGCACTGCTCGCCCCGCTCCTCGGCCCCGTAGACCTCCTCCTCTCGAACATTTTGCGTACGGTGAACGTGACGCTTCTCCCCGCCATCAGGGATGCAGTGGCGCCCGGCGGCCTCGCAATCTTTTCGGGGATGGAGGAGGGGGAGGCGCCGCTCTTCCTGCCTGTGCTCACGTCGGCGGGATTCGAGATCGTGGACGAGGTCCTCGACGCCGCCTGGTGGGCGGTCGCGGCCCGGCGGACCTCGTGAACGTCCTGGTCCCGGTCGGCTCGCTCGTCCCGGGGGCGCGCATCAGTCTCGATGCCCTGGAGGTGCATCACCTCCGCGTGCGGCGCGCCGGAGCCGGCGAGGCCGTCCGGCTGCTGGACGGTGCGGGCGGCGTGGGTGCCGGGGCGCTGGAGCTCGGGAAGAAGGGCGCCGTGGTCACGGTGGGTGAGGTGCACACCGAGGCGGCGCCGACGCCGCTGGCGCTGGCCATCGGGGCGGGGGAGCGCGATCGATTCGCCTGGGTGGTGGAGAAGGCCGCGGAACTCGGCGTGACGGAAATCGTGCCGCTGGAGACCGAACATACCCGGGGCGTCGCATCCCGCATTCGTGGTGCGCAGGTCGAGCGCTTCCGGCGTCGGACCCTCGAGGCGATCAAGCAGTGCGGCGCGACCTGGGCGCCGCAGGTGCGCGAGCCGGTGCCGCTCGAGGAGTTTGCCGCCGAGCCGCGCGCCGGCATCCGCTGGCTGGCGGCGCTCGAGGGAGGCGTGCCTCCCGCCGGGGTGGGGCCCGATCCGGTGACGATCGCCATCGGGCCTGAAGGCGGGTTCACCGCCGAGGAACGAAGTGCGCTCGAAGCGGCCGGGTTCACGCCGGTCCGGTTCGGCGATCACATCCTGCGGTTCGAGACGGCCGCCCTGGCGGGGGCGGTCTACACCAGCGTCGCGCGAAAGCGAGGGCTCGATGGCTGACTGCATTTTCTGCCGGATCGCGTCGGGGGAGATCCCCGCCCAGATCGTGGGACGGACCTCCGACGCCGTGGCCTTCCGCGACCTCAATCCCCAGGCGCCGGTCCATGTGCTCGTGATCCCGGTCCAGCACCACGCCGCCGCGCGTGACGCCACAGGTCCCGAGGGGGAGCGGCTGCTGGGCCGCCTCCTGGCATTCGCCACGGAGACCGCTGCCGGGCTGGGGCTGGATGCGGGGGGGTACCGGATCGTGACCAACACCGGGAAGGATGGCGGGCAGAGCGTGGACCACCTGCACCTGCACATTCTGGGGGGTCGGGCCCTCGGTTGGCCTCCGGGGTAAGCGGTTTCAGTCATTGCGAGGCCATGTAAGGGCAGGACGTTTTGTCATTGCGAGGTCACGCAGTGGCCGAAGCAATCTGGGTCCAACCGCGCAAGACCTGGATTGCTTTATCGGCCCCTCCGGGGCCTCCTCGCCGTGGGAACTTGGGGGGCTTTACTGCCACTCCAAACTCCTCGTTGCGTCCCATGACCGATTGGGGTACTATCTTGTCCCTCTTGCCCGGAAGACCGTCGCCAATATCGAGCCCCCCTCGAGAAACCCCATAGGTCTGCGTGTACTCACGTCGGCCAAATCGGAGAATCAATGGTTCAACGAAGGAGCTCATACGGCGCGGCCATCGCCGCCGTGCTCTGTTCAATTGTGTTGTCAGGATGCGCTCAGGAAGCCACTCTGGAGCCAGGTGGCGAGGCGGCGACTTCAGTCATCTCGAACACTCCACTCGGTGTCACGATTGTGCCGATGTGTCAGGTGGGGTGCTTGGATTCTGACCCTAATCCCGCTGAGCCGGGAGTCTTCTTGGGAAGCGGTGTCACGGATGACTTGTGCGGTGGCGATGAGCAGACCGACCACGATGGGGATGGGCTCTCGACGTTCTGCGAGAACAACCTAGCAGTGGCCTTCGCACCGGAACTTCGGTACGCCTGGGGTGACGAGGTTGGACGCGAGCCCTACTGGGCTGCCAAACCGCTTGCATACGGTAACGCTAGCAAGGTGACAATCGCCTACCTCCTTTCATATTACATCGACACCGGTAGCTCCGCGTGGGGCTGCGTCATCCCACCCGGTAGCTATTTCTGCCCTGGTCACAATGGGGATTCTGAGGCGATTGTTCTTGAAGTGTATTATGACGCGAACACGAAGCACTGGGTCCTTAGCAAGGCTGTTTATTCTACGCACGAAACATACGGAGTCTTCAGCAAGGGCAATAAACAGTACCCGATGGCCTTGCAGTATCCTTCTCACCCCGGGGCCTATCCCCGATCGTACGTTGCTGTCGGAAAGCACGCGAACTACAACTCGGTCTCCGCGTGCAACAACGGTGCGTTTGCTGCCACGGATGATTGCAGCCACGTGGACACATCCGAGCGGGTCTTCGTGAGCGGTGCATATAACGTCGGGAGCAGTGACGTGCACCTCATCGATTGCGTTGAGAGCCGAGACCCGGGCTACGTTTACTACGGAAGCGGACGGCAAGAGTGCTATTGGAGTTCGGGCGAATTCCGTGGGTGGATTCCCACGTGGGTAGGCGGCACCACCGCGATGCCCGGATACGGGGCTCGCTTGTCCTACTTCGGGTATTAGCAGCGATGCGAGCAACAATCCTCGTGCTCGGCGGACTGCTCATCATGGGCGGTCGTCTCGAAGCACAACGACAGGCGGTTCCGATGCGGGCCAGCTCAGTCTGGGCGCCTGCCGAGCGAGCCGAAGGGCCACTGGCACTCAAGGTCGCGACTGGGGCGGCGCAGCAAAGTTATTGGCTGGAGGGCCTCATCATTGGTGGGGTGCTGGGTGGCGCCGCCGGGGCAATCGTCGCGGCTGGGGGGTGCAGTGATACCGACAGCGGGTATTCAGGAGGGTGTGCCGGCCCGACCATTGTAGGTGTCTTAGTCGGGGCTTTGCTGGGTGCGGTCCCTGGCGTACTTATTGGAGGGCGCTTCCACAAGAAGCCTAAGACAGTCCCGGCTAGCTGATGGAGAGCACCAGCGTGTGGAGACGGCGGCGGGGCGGCTGGAAGCGCCCAGTTTTGTCGGGCTCCTGCCGGGGCCTCCTCGCAATGAGAGAAGGGCTCTCAGCCCCCTATCCCCTGTCCTCTTGCTCCCCGGCCCCGGCCAGTCTATGTTTAATGACTGCATAACATTACCGCCCTGACACGGGCTGGAGAGGGGTGATTTGCTGATGTCCGAAGTCATCATTCACGATGACGAAAGCTTCGAGCGGGCGCTGAAGCGCTTCAAGAAGAAGTGCGAAAAGGCCGGGATTCTGTCCGACCTGCGCAAGCACCGCCACTACGAGAAGCCGAGCGAAAAGCGGAAGCGGAAAATGAACGCCGCCGCGCGCAAGGTTCGCCGTGGGCCCCGGAAGCCGCGTGTCTAATCTGGCAGACGACCTGCACGCCGCACTGACCGCGGCTCGCAAGTCCAAGAACAAGGACCGTACCCAGCTTCTGGGGACGGTCCTTGCGGCTCTCAAGAACCGGGAGCTGGAGCAGAATCGCGCCCCGACCGACGAGGACGTGCTCGACGTGCTGCAGAAGGGCGTCAAGATGCGGCGGGAATCGGTGGAGCAATACGTCAAGGGCGGCCGGGAAGACCTGGCCAGCCAGGAACGCGCCGAGATCCTGATCATCGAGGAGTTCCTCCCCCCGGCCGCCGACCCTGAGGAAATACGCACCGCGGTTCGTGCGGCCATCGCCGATGGAGCCACCGATATCGGCAAGGTCATGGGGCGGGTGGTGCCGCAGTTCAAGGGCCGCGCCGACGGCAAGGTGATTCAACAGATCGTCCGAACGGAGCTCTCGCTGGGATGATGGCAACCGAACCGGTCGAACAGAGCCACGGGGTGCAGGCGTTCAAGGACGCCGGCACCCCGTCCTCTTTGCCGGGGGGGGCAGCCGACGCCGCGCTTGAGACGCTCGAGTTTGGGCGCGCGCTCGATGCCGTGGCAGGGTTTGCCGCCGGTCCGCTCGGCGCCGCACGCATCCGCGCCCGCCGTCCGACCGGCGACCTCCGCTGGATTCGCCGGGAACTTGAGGGTGTCGAGGAACTGGCGGTGCTCTGCCGTCGGGATACGCCCCTCCTCGTGGAACCGGCGCCGGATGCCGCCAGCGCGCTGGCGCGACTCCGGGTGGAGGGCAGCGTGCTCGACGGAGTCGAGCTGGTGCGGATGCGCTCCCTGCTGCGCGCCTGCCGGCTGAACGCGGCCGAGCTCCGCCGGGTGGCGGAGGAGGCGCCGCTCGCGGCATCCCTGGCTGTTCCCGTCCCCGACAAGGCGCTCGACCGCCGCCTCGAGGCCGCGCTCGATGACGACGGGCAGCTGCTCGACGGCGCGAGCCCCGCGCTCGCCGCGGCCCGGCGGGAGGTGCAGTCGGCGCGCAGCCGGCTCATCAAGAAGCTCGAGACGATCCTCCGCGCCGCCGAGGGCTCGGGCGACGCCGGCGTGACGGTGCGCGGCGGCCGGTACGTGATTCCTGTCCGTCGCGACGCGCGGCAGCGGCCCGCCGGCATCGTCCATGACGAGTCGGCCAGCCATGGCACCCTCTTCCTCGAACCGACCGACGCGATCGAGCTGGGCAACGCCCTCCGCGAGGCGGAATCGGCGGAGGACCGGGAGCGGCTGCGGGTGCTCCGCGACCTGACCGAGATGCTTCGGCCGGCGTGGAGCGACTTGCGGGACGGTGCCGAGATGTGCATCCGGCTGGACGACCTCTCGGCCCGGGCCAGGTACGCGGCGGCCGTCGAAGGGTTCCGGCCGGAGATGCTGGCGGCCCCCGCGGCACTCGCCATCGTGAACGGACGGCATCCCCTCCTGCTCGCGGCGGGGGAAGCGGTCGTCCCATTCGATCTCTCGCTCGACTCGACCGAGCGGACGCTCGTCGTCAGCGGTCCCAACACCGGCGGCAAGACGGTGCTCCTGAAGGCCGTCGGCCTGCTCGCGGCCCTGGCACAGAGCGGCATCATCCCGCCGGTCGGCGCCGCGAGCCAGTTGCCGGTCTTCACCCGCTACTTCGCGGATATCGGCGACCACCAGTCGCTGGCCGCGAACCTTTCGACCTTTTCCGCACACCTGGCCGCGCTGCGCACCATCCTGACCGACGCCGACGATGCCACCCTCGTTCTGCTTGATGAAATCGGCAGCGGCACCGACCCGGCGGAGGGAGCGGCCCTCGCCGCCGCGGCGCTCCTGTCGCTCACCCGGCGCGGCACGATGACGCTCGCCACCACCCACCTCGGCGCGCTCAAGACGCTGCCGGAGCGGGACGCCGGGATCGTGAACGCCTCGCTTCAGTTCGACGCCGAGACGATTCGCCCGACCTATCGCTTCGAGAAGGGCGTCCCCGGTCGCTCCTACGGCCTGGCCATCGCCAGCCGACTGGGGATCGACCCCGCGGTGCTTGCCGAAGCCGAGGCCGATGTCCCGCGTGCGGCGCGCACCCTCGACGCCCTGCTGGCGGACGCGGAGCGCCGGTCACGCGCGCTGGAGGCCGGCGAGGCTGCGCTGGCGGAGCGCGACGCGGAAAGCGAACTCCGCGCCGCGCGCCTGGCGTCGGAACTGGAGGCGGTGGAGGCGCGTGACACCGCGTTGCGCCGGCGTGAGCGCGACGCGGAACGCCGGGCCCGCGAACAGGCCCGCGCGCACCTGCTCGAGGCCCGGCAGCTGGTGGAGCAGGCGCTGGGCGCCGCGCGCACCGCCGTGGACGAGGCCGCGGCGCGAGACGCGCGTCGGCTGGTCGAGGAGGGCATCACCGCGGAGGCCGCCGCGATGGCAGCCGAGGAGAGGGAGGAACGGGCCGAGGGGCAGGCGGTGGTCGTTGGCAGCCGCGTCCGTACGGGGGCGGCCGGGGTCGGGCAGGTGGTCGAACTGCGCGGCGACGGGCGGGCCGTCGTGATGGTCGGCAGCCTTCGGGTGGTGGTGGACACGCGGCAGCTTGAGGTGCTTCGCGGGCAGGCGCCGAAGCCGGCGGCCCACGAGCCGGTCCGCACCCACCACGCGCCGGCCATCGAGGCGCCGATGGAGATCGACCTGCGTGGCATGACGGGCGACGAGGCGGAAATGGCCACGCTGGCCGCGCTCGACGCCGCCGTGCTGGCGGACCGTCCGTACCTCCGGATCATCCACGGCATGGGGACCGGCGTGGTGCGGTCGCGTGTGCAGCAGCTGTTGAGTCGGGACAGCCGGGTGCGGAGCCACGCCTTCGCTCCGCCCAACCAGGGTGGAAGCGGCGCCACGGTGGCGGAGCTCAAGTCGTGAGTATCCCCGACGACGTGATCGAACAGGTGCGCGACACCGCGGATATCGTGTCCATTGTGGGCGACTCGGTGGACCTCAAGCGGACCGGGTCGGACTACCGCGGTCCCTGTCCCTTTCACGGCGGGACGCACCGCAACCTGGCGGTCATCCCGAAGAAGGGGATGTTCTACTGCTACGTCTGCCACGAGGCCGGGGATGTCTTCAGCTTCTTCATGAAGCGCTTCGGGATGGATTACCCGACGGCGGTGCGCGAAGTGGCGCGCAAGGTCGGCATCGTGATTCCCGAGCGGAGCGAGCGGCAGGGACCCGATCCGAACGAGCCGCTCTACTCCGCCGCCGCCGTGGCGCACGACTGGTTTGCGCGGCAGCTGCGCGAGTCGTCGGAGGCCGAGGGGGCGCGCAAGTATCTCCTGGATCGTGGCATTCCGATGGAGGTGGCGGCGGAGCTCGGCTTGGGATTCGCCCCGCGCCGCAAGGAGTTCCAGGCGGCCATGGCCGAACTCGGCGTGAAGGAAGACGACCTCGTTACCGCCGGGCTGGTGGTCCGGCGCGAGGACGGCAGCATCGGCCCGCGCTTCCGCAGCCGGCTCCTCTTTCCGATTCACGACCTGCGCGGCCGCGTGGTGGCGTTCGGCGGCCGCCTGCTGGGCCCCGGCGAGCCCAAGTACCTGAACTCGCCGGAGACGCCGATTTTTCACAAGGGCCGGTCGCTCTACAACCTGCACTTCGCCCGGAACGCCATTCGCCGCGAGGAGAGCGCGCTCGTCGTCGAGGGCTACTTCGACGTGCTGCGGCTGGTCCAGGCCGGCATCGAGCATGTCGTGGCGCCGCTCGGCACCGCGCTCACGGGCGACCAGGCGGAACTGCTCAAGCGCTACACGAAGACCGTGACCCTGCTGTACGACAGCGACCCCGCCGGGCTCCGCGCCACCTTCCGCGCCGGCGACGAGCTGCTGCGGCACGACGTCCGGGCCCGCGTGGCGACCCTGCCGGCCGGCGAGGATCCGGACACCCTCGTGCAGAAGGGCGGGGCGGCGGCGCTGCAGGCGGTCCTCGACGATGCCGTCGATGTGCTCGAGCGGAAGATCCAGATCCTGGAGCGCAAGGGCTGGTTCGAGGACGTGGAGCACCGGCGGGAGGCGCTTGACCGCCTGTTGCCGACCATTCGGGCGGCGAGCAACGCCATCACCCGCGAGCTCTATCTCGGCCGGGTGGCTGAGCGCTCGGGGGTCAGCAAGGAGGTGCTGCTCACCGAGGTCGAGGCGATGCGTGAACCCCGGGTCCATGCCCCGCCGTCGGAACGCCACCCTGCGCCCAGCCCGCGGGTGCCTGCGAGGCGGGTCAGCCGGATGGGTGGTGTGGCCGAGGTCGAGCTCCTCCGCGTGCTGGTGGCGAGCGACGAATACCGCGCCCGGGCCGCGCACGAAGTGCGGCGCGAGTGGTTCGAGGTACCGGTCCACCAGGAGCTGTTCGACGCCCTCACCGCGGAGCCCCAGCTGCCGGCGGCCGACCTCGCGGGACGGCTCACGCCACCCGCGATGGTGTTGTGGAGCGAGTTGCGCGAGGCCGGCGGCACCCTGACGGACCTGGTGCTGGATGATCACTACGCCAGCGCCTCGGAGGCGCTGGAGTTCCGCCCGCACTGGCGCGAGTACCAGAAGTTGACCGACCCGGGCGAGAAGTTGACCCGGAAGAAGGAACTCGACGCGAAATACGCCCGTGCCCTGCGCAAGGCGATGCAATGGCAAAACCCACGGCCGCGGACGCCGCAGTAACGGCCCCGTGGCCCCGACTCTCAACGAGGAAGACAGGATGAATCCCGATCTGGAAAAGTTGCTCGATCTGCAGGACAAGGACATGGCGCTGCTCGAGGTGGACGGCCGCCTCGACGAGGTGCTGGCCGAGGAGCAGGCCCTCGACGACGCCGTCACCACTGCGGAGGCGGCCATCGGCGTCGCCCAGCGCAGCGTGGCCGAGGCGATCCGTCGCCGGATCGAGGTCGAAGGAAGGGTGGAGACCTATCGCAAGCTGCAGGAGGGCCGGCGCAAGCGGATCGAGGTGTCCCGGCCGGGCAAGGAGACCACCACGCTGATGGCCGAGCTGGAGCTCTCGCGGCAGGTGCTGGCACGCGAGGAGTCCGACTGGTTCCGCGCCCAGGAAACGGTGCAGGCCCAGGAAGCCCGCGTGGCCGATGCGGAGGCGCAGGTCGAGGCGCTGAAGGCCGAGCAGGTCGAGACGCGCGCGGCTCTGGCAACGCGGAAGAGTGAACTGGAAGCCGAGCGCGCGGTGGCGCTTGAGGCGCGCGACAAGAGCGCCGCGGCCGTCGCCAAGCCCCTCCGGTCCCGCTACGAGCGGCTCCGCGGCTCACGGGCACCGGTGGCGGTGGTGGCGCTGGCGGGAGACGCCTGCGGCGCCTGCTTCACCGCGGTGCCGATGAATCGCCGGGCGCAGATGCGGATGTCGGGCGTGATCGACGGCTGCGAAGGGTGCGGCGTCATGCTCTACTACGCCGACGTATCCTGAGCGTGACCCGCTGATGGTCTCGGCGGCTTCGCCACGACCGATCCGCCTGGTGGTCACGCCGCAGCCGGATGAGACCCGGCTCTCGGCGCTCACCGCCGCGCTCGCGGTGCCCCGCGCCCTGGCCGCGCTGTTACTGCAGCGTGGGTTCGACGATGTCGAGTCGGCTCGTCGATTCCTTCGGCCGGCGCTGGATCACCTGGGCGACCCGCTGGCCCTCCGCGGCATGGCGGAGGCAGTCGACGCCGTGGCGTCCGCCGTGCGGGCCGGGCAGACCATCCTGGTGCATGGTGACTACGACGTGGACGGCCAGTGCGCCACCGCCCTTCTCACCCGGGCACTGCGGGTGGCTGGGGCGACGGTGGAACCGTTCGTGCCCCACCGGATGCAGGACGGGTACGACTTCCGCGAGGCGGGGCTTGCACGGGCGCGCGAGGTCGGCGCCGGGTTGATCCTCACCTGCGACTGCGGAATCACGGCGGTCGATACGGTGCGGACCGCGCGCGCAGAGGGGTTCGCGGTCGTCGTCACCGACCACCACCTCCCGGGCGACGAACTCCCTCCCGCCACGGCCATTCTCGACCCGCAGCTCGACGGCGACGACTCCCCTTTCTCCATGCTCTGCGGCACCGGCGTCGCCTTCAAGCTGGTACAGGCGCTGGTGCCGGCCCTTGGTCTGCCGTCCAATCTTCCGCTGCACCTCCTGGACTACGTGGCGCTGGCCACCGTCGCAGACGTCGTTCCGCTTCAGGGCGAAAATCGCGTGCTGGTGCAACAGGGGCTCAAGGTGCTCATGCGCAGCCGCTGGGTGGGACTGCGCGCGCTCATCCGCTCGGCGGGACTCGACGGGAAGTCGATTCGGGCGGGGCAGCTCGGGTTCGTCCTCGGTCCGCGCCTCAACGCCGTCGGCCGGATCGGCGACGCCAAGGACGGACTGCGCCTCCTGCTGACGGACGACGAGGCGGAAGCGAAGCGCCTCGCCGACCAGCTCGAGGTACAGAACGCCGAGCGGCAGGCGCTCGACCAGGCCATCCTCGAGGAGGCGATCGAGCAGGTCGAGACCAACGGGCGCCTCGACTCCGATGCCGCCATCGTACTCGCCGCCGAGGGGTGGCACGCCGGGGTGATCGGCATCGTCGCCTCGCGGCTGGTGGAGCGGTACGGGCGGCCGGCGTTCATGATCGCCTTCGGCGAGGAGGCCTCGGCCATGGGAAAGGGAAGCGGCCGGAGCATCTCCCGCTTCCACCTGCGCGATGCGCTCACCGCCTGCGACGACCTGTTGGAACGGTACGGCGGCCATCGCATGGCGGCGGGGCTCACGATTCACCGCGACCGGCTCGACGCCTTCCGCGAACGGTTCGTGGCGGAGGCCAATCGGCTGCTTCAGCGCGACGACCTCGTGCCCGAGCAGCGGGTGGACGTGGTCCTGGGGCTGGAGGAGGCGACCCCGGAGCTCGAATCGCTCTGCCAGTACCTGGAACCGTGCGGCATGGGCAACCCCGGGCCGGTCTTCGCCGTGCGCGGAGCGTGGCTCGACGGGGCTCGCGAAGTGGGGAAGGGGCACCTGAAGGGGGTCCTGCGGTCGGGAGGCGCCTCGCTCGAGGCCATCGGCTTCGGCATGTTCGACCGCGCGCCTGCGCCCTCCGAATCGGTCGATGTCGCATTCAAGCTCGAAACCAACAGCTATCGGGGCCGCGAATCACTGCAGGCCCGCCTGCTGGCCATCGTCCCCAGCTCAGGCATCGCGTAGTGCGGATCGTGGCCGGCGAGTTCGGCGGTCGCCGTCTCGCCATGCCGAAGGATGCCCGCGTCCGTCCCACCTCCGACCGGGTGCGCGAGGCGTGGATGAGCATCCTCGGGTCGGCACTGCCGGGCGCGCGGGTGCTCGATCTCTTCGCGGGGAGCGGCGCCCTCGGCCTCGAGGCGCTCTCCCGCGGGGCCATCACCGCCGAGTTCGTCGAGATCGGGTCCGCCTCCATCAGGGCACTCAACGCGAATATCGAGGCGCTGGGGGTCGAGGCGCGGTGCCGCGTGCACAAGGGAGACGCCATGCGGTATGCCGAAGCGCTCGGTGTGAACGCATTCGACCTGGCATTCGCCGATCCGCCGTACGACCACGATGCAGCCGTCCGCTTGGTTGGCCTCTTCCGCCAGACGCCGTTTGCCCGCATTCTTTCAGTGGAACATCGCGCCACGCTGGCGCTGCCCGGCGACGACTCGCGCCGCTACGGCGACACCGCCCTCACTTTCTGCTACGCGCCATGACCCGTATCGCGATCTATCCCGGTTCCTTCGATCCGCCGACCCGCGGGCACGAGGACCTGATCCGCCGGAGCCTGCTCCTCACGGATCGGCTCATCGTGGCGGTGGCCGTCAACGTGGCCAAGCAGCCGCTCTTCAGCGTCGAGGAGCGGTTGGCCATGCTGCGCACCGCCGTCGGTGGTGATCCGCGGATCGAGTTCGTGTCGTTCGAGGGGCTGCTGGCCGACTTCGCCCGCAGCACCGGGGCGTCCGTCGTGATCCGGGGACTCCGCGCCGTGAGCGACTTCGAGTACGAGTTCCAGATGGCGCTGATGAACCGGCAGCTGCACCCGTCGCTCGAAACGGTCTTTCTCGTGCCGGCGCTCGACCTGACCTATCTCAGTTCGAGCCTGGTGCGCGAGGTGGCGCGGTTCGGCGGTGATGTGTCGGCGCTGGTGCACCCGGCCGTGGCGGAGGCGCTCCGGGCGCGGTTCGCGAAGTGAGGACCCGCGCGGCCTTGCTGGACCGGGCACGGGCCCGCGGCGCGCGCGTCGTCCTGCCGGAAGGGGACGATCCCCGCGTCCTGGCCGCTGCCCAGCGCCTGCGAGACGAGAAGATTGCGGAACCGGTCCTGCTTGGCCCAGGGCATCTGGAGCCGACGCAGGATCCCCGCCTCGGCACCATCGCCGAAATGCTGCGCACGCGGCGTCCGGATCGGGTTCGGGACGGCGTCCATGCGCTGGATCTCGCCGCCGATCCTCTCCGCTTTGGTGCCGGTCTCGTGGCGCTGGGCGAAGCCGACGCCTGTGTGGCCGGCGTGGCCCATCCGACCGCCGATGTCCTGCGGGCGGCGCTCTGGGCGATTGGCCTCGCGCCCGGGTGCCCGTTGCTCAGCTCCGCGTTCTACCTGCTCTTTCCCGACGAGCGGGTGCTGACCTTCACCGATTGTGCGGTGGTGCCGGAGCCGACCGCCGAGGAATTGGCCCACATTGCGCTGGCCGCGGTGGGTGACCGCCGGCGCCTCATCGGCGACGCGCCGCGGGTGGCGTTCCTCAGCTTCAGCACGCACGGCAGCGCCGTCGGCCGGTCGGTCACGCTGGTTCGCGAGGCGGTGGCCAGGTTCCGGGAGCTGGCCCCGGGGGTTCCCGCCGACGGCGAACTCCAGGCCGATGCGGCGCTCGTGCCGGAAATCGCGGCCGGCAAGGCGCCGGGGTCGGCCGTGGGTGGTCGGGCCAATGTGCTGGTCTTCCCGAACCTCGACGCGGGCAACATCGCCTACAAGCTCGTGCAGCGGCTCGCGGGCGCCGTGGCCCTCGGACCGATGCTGCAGGGGCTGGCCCGCCCGATGGCAGACCTGTCGCGCGGAGCGACGAGCGATGATATTGTCGAAGTGGCCGCACTGGCTGTTCTGCAGGCTGATCCGGGCTCTTGAGGAGGTAGTCGTTCATGGCGTTTACCACGTCCAAGCATCCGAGCGGGGTCCTGGTCGTCGAAGTCGAGGGCCAGCTCATCGTCGGCAACCGGCAGGAACTGAAGGCCACCATCCAGCAGGCGCTCGACAATGGGGAGCGGAAGCTGCTCGTGGACTTTGCCAAGACCGGTTACATCGATTCGTCGGGGCTTGGCGCGCTCGTCTCGATTTCGAAGAAGGTCCGGGAGCAGGGCGGGGAACTGCGCCTCAGCGGGCTGAATGAGGATCTGCGCTCGCTCTTCGAGCTGACCAAGCTCGACACGCTCTTCGCGATCGCCGACGACTCGGCGCAGGCCCTCGCCGGCTTCTGATCCGTCCGTGACCGCGCCGCTTCGCCTCTGCGTCCGTCGCGCCGACCGGCCCCACCCCACCGGGATCGCCGTGGAAATTGGCCTCCGCATCCCAAGCGACGTGAGCCTCATTGAAGAGGTGGTCGAGCTGGTGGCCCGGCATTGCTTCGCGGGATGGGACGCGCCCCGGCGGGCGCGCTTCCGGTTCCGGGTCGCGCTCTCCGAGGCCCTGGCCAACGCGATGGTCTACGGCAACGGGCAGGAGCCCGCGCTCTGCGTCGAGGTGCGCGCCGAGTGCCTTCCGGACGCCCTGCACGTCCACGTGACGGACGAAGGCCCGGGATTCGACCTCGCCGCCATGCGCGACCCCGTGATGCCCGACGACCTCGAACTCCCGTGCGGGCGCGGACTCTTCCTGATTCGCAACCTGATGGACGACGTGCAATTCACTCCCCCGGGGAATTCCA
The DNA here is from genome assembly GCA_041390145.1 of Gemmatimonadales bacterium. Classification (NCBI taxonomy): domain Bacteria; kingdom Pseudomonadati; phylum Gemmatimonadota; class Gemmatimonadia; order Gemmatimonadales; species Gemmatimonadales bacterium. The sequence continues at coordinate 84,131 of JAWKQM010000005.1, forward strand.
TCTGCATGACGCTGCGCCGCACGTAGAGCGGGTCGGTCCCGTCCTCGAGGCGCTCGCCGGCCTCGTCGGCGGGCGCCTGCGCGCCTGGCGGTTCGACGGGCGCCGCGTCCGTGTGGTCGGGGGCGACGATCCCGGCTGGTCTCCCATGGTGCCGCGGGAAGCCGGGCTGGTGCCTACCCCCACCGGGACCGCGTGGTTCGACGCCGTGCCCGGCATCGACGGACTCTGGTTCACCCTCGAGGACCTCGACGCGTTCGGGGCCGAGGCCGCGGCCGCCCGCCTCCGGCCGGTCCTCGGCGCGATGTTCCACACGGAACGGCGCGCCATCGAGATGGGGGCGGAACTTGCCCACCGCTACGAAGAGATCGACCTCCTCTACAGCATCAGTGAAATCCTCGGACAGACGATTCACCTCGAAGAGGCGGCGCGGACCATCCTCCGCGAGGTCAGCGGCGTCGTGGCTGCACGCCGCTCGTCGATCATGGTCTATGACGAGACGCTCGCGCGCCTCCGCGTCGTGGCCACCCGCGGGTTTCCGGCCCGGACGGAGGCGAGCGTGGAGCCGAACGATCCCGACTCGGTGGCGGCGCGGGCCTACCGGGAACGGCGGCTGGTCGAGAACCCGCCCGGAGGCGACGGGGTCGGCGGCCCGCGCGGCTACCGGGGGGGCGCCTACCTCTCCGTGCCGATCATCTACGCCGCGCCTGGCGGGGCCTCCCGCTGCGTCGGGGTCATCAACCTCACCGACCGGCTGGGCGCCGACGCCTTCGAGCCCGGCCACCGGAAGCTGGTGACCGCGGTTGCCAACCAGATCGGCGCGGCGGTGGAGAACGCGCGGCTCGTGGTCCGCGATCTCCAGCAGCAGCGGCTGCGGCGGGAACTGGAGCTGGCGCACGATCTCCAGCTGAAGCTGATGCCGTCGCCCTCGGAACTGGCGGGCGACGCCGAGGTGGCAGCGCGCTGCCTGCCGGCCGAATCGGTGGGCGGCGACTTCTACACCTTCAACCGCTTCGGGCACGGCCGCGTCGGCGTGATGCTGGGCGACGTCTCCTCACACGGGTTCGGGGCCGCGCTGGTCATGGCGATGGTCATCGCCGCCGCCGGCATCCACGCCGGCGGCTCCGCCACGCCGAACGAGACCCTCGAGCGCCTCCTCGACAGCATCGAGGAGGACTTGGCGAGCACCGAGATGTACCTCACCGTGTTCTACGGGGTGCTCGATCCGCGGGCCGCGCAGCTCTCCTACGCGAGCGCGGGTCACCCGCACGCCTGGCGGATTCCGGCCGAGGGGGCCCCGGAACGGCTGGAGGCGACCGCGCCCCCGCTCGGCCTCGCGGCGCGAGGCAACATCGAGCTCCGCCAGGTGCCGTGGAAGATGCACGCCGACCTGCTCTGCCTCTGCACCGACGGGCTCCTCGATGCGCGCGACGCGGCTGGCGAAGCGTTTGGTGAGGCTCGGCTGCTGAGCGGAGTCGGGTCGCGCCGGCACCTCCCGCCCGAAGAGATTGTGGCGGCGCTGATCGCCGAGGTGAGCGCCTTTGCCCCGCACCCGGCGGACGACCTCACCCTGCTCGTGCTGCGAATCTGAGCGGTGTCACGACCCAAGCGCCGGCTCGGCCAGCATTTCCTGCACGACCCCCGCATCCTGAATCGGCTCGCCGAGGCGGTGGGCGCCACGTCCGACGACACCGTGCTCGAAATCGGGCCCGGCCCCGGCGGACTCACCGAGGCACTGGTGCGCGTTGCGGGCCGCGTCGTCGCGATCGAAAAGGATGCCGAGATTATCCCGGCGCTCCGGGCGCGCGTGCCGCGTGCCGTGATTGTCGAAGGTGACGCGCTGGAGCTGGACTGGGTCGAGTTGGCCGGGGGGCCCGGGGGACTCGTCACCGGGAACATTCCCTACAACATCACCTCGCCGCTGCTCGACAAGGCGCTCACGCCCCCCCGCCCCCGCCGGATCGTGTTCCTGGTCCAGAAGGAAGTGGCGCTCCGGGTGGGTGCCGCGCCGGGGACCAAGGAGTACGGCGCCCTGACGGTCGGCATCCAGGCGGTGGCGAAGACCGAGGTGCTGTTCACCGTCCCGGCGGGGGCGTTCAAGCCGGTGCCGAAGGTGGACAGCGCGGCGCTCCGGCTCGAGCCGCTATCCAGTCCGCTCATTGCCGACGACCAGGTGCGGAGCTTCCGCGCCTCGGTGGTGGGGCTCTTCGGATTCCGGCGGAAGCAGCTGGTGCGTGCGGTACGGGAACTGACCGGGTGGGACGCCGAGCGTGCGGCGGGAGCGGTTGAGCGGGCGGGCCTGCATCCGACGGTGCGTCCGGAGGTGCTCTCGCCGCCGGAATTCCTGCGGTTGCATTCGGCCCTCGTTGACGGTGGGTGGCGACCCTAGTAGCTTTGTGAAACATTTCACAATGCTAGGTGCATGCGGAAAATCGCCGACAGTACCGTCCGACGACTCTCGCTCTATCTCCGGTTCCTGGAGGAGTTCGAGGGGCAGGGAATCGAAACGATCAGCTCCGGGGCCCTCGCCGGCCGAGGGGGGACGACTTCTGCGCAGGTGCGGAAGGACCTCTCCTTCTTCGGCTCCTTCGGGAAGCGCGGCCTCGGGTACTCCGTGCCTGAACTGGTGCAGGCGCTCCGGCAGATTCTCGGCCTGACGCGCCACTACCGCGTGGCGCTCATCGGTGCCGGCAAGATCGGCAGCGCGCTGGTGCAGAACCGTGGATTCCGTCGCCGGGGATTCGACTTCGTGGCGATCTTCGACCGGGACCCGGCCAAGATCGGTCAGTCGCTCGGCGGCGTGCCGATCGAGGATGTGGCGCAGCTCGAGGCGAGCCTCGGCCGGCATCAGGCAGACATCGCCGTCCTGGTCACTCCTCCCGAAGTCGCGCAGTCAGTGGCCGACCGTCTCGTGGGGCTCGGCATCAAGTCGATCCTGAATTTTGCGCCGCTGCAGCTGGTGGTCCCCGCCGATGTCACCGTCAAGACCGTCAATCTCGCCCTGGAGCTCGAGGCGCTGGCCTACCATCTCGCCAATCCGAACTGAGTGACCGGACTCACGGCGCATCCGACCTCGACCCTGGCCGACCGCGCGCTCGCGCTGCTGGCGGAGGGCCCGGTGGACGCGATGGTGCTCGCCCGCGACGTGATGGGCCTCGCCGCCGCGCCCCCCGCGGTGGCGGCCCGCCTCGCCGTCGCCCTCCTCGGCGCCGATCCGCGGGTGCGCCAGCTCGACGATGGCCGATGGACCCTCGCGGGCGGGGCGGAACGGTCCCCGCTGCTGTCGGCGTGCACCTTTGCCGTGGTGGACGTCGAGACCACCGGCATGCGCGCCTCCGGCGACGACCGGGTGACGGACATCGCCGTGGTCCTGGTGCAGGGCGATCGCGTCGAACTGGCCTTCGACTCCCTCATCAATCCCGGGTGCCCCATCTCCCCGCAGATCACGGCGCTCACCGGCATTACCGACGCCATGGTGGCCAACGCGCCGACCTTCGACGCGGCCGCCGACGCCATCCTCGCCGCGCTGGCCGGCCGGGTGTTCGTGGCGCACAACGTCCGGTTCGACTGGAGCTTCGTCAACGCCGAACTCCGCCGGAACCGCGGCCTCTCGCTCGACGGCCCCCGGCTCTGCACCGTCAGGATGTCGCGCCGGCTGATCCACGGTCTCACCTCCCACGCCCTCGACCATGTCACCGCGCACTTCAATCTCGACAACGGCGCGCGGCACCGCGCCTCCGGCGACGCGCTGGTGACCGCAGAGATCCTCCGTCGCTTGCTCGCCATGGCGATGGAGCAGGGAGCGACGACCCTGGAGGACCTGGAAGGGTTGCTCTCGCGCAAGACCCGGTAGCCATCGGCGCCTGCTTCGGTACCGACGCTCTGACAACCTGGACCCCGGCTTTCGCCGGGGTGACGGCTGTACCACCTTTCTGCCCCGCTGCCCCGCTGCCCCGCTGCCCCGCTGCCCCGCCTTTCTGCCCCCCTGCCTCCCTGCCTATCTTCCAACATGCCCCTGACCCACTCCTTCTCCATCGGCTCACTCCGGTGCCACACCCTCGAGGCCGGCCTCCAGCGCCTCGACGGCGGGGCGATGTTCGGCGTGGTCCCCCGGACCCTCTGGACCCGGCGGATCACACCCGATGACCGGAATCGCATTCCGCTGGCGATGCGCTGCCTGCTGGTGGAGCACCCTGACGGGCTGGTCCTGATCGACACCGGGCTGGGGAACAAGGAAGACCCGAAGTTCACCGACATCTACGGCATCGAAAACACCGGGGACCCGGGGCCGACCCAGCTTGAGGACGCCCTCCTCGAACTGGGGTACCGCCCTGGGGACATCCGTTGGGTCATCAACACCCACCTCCATTTCGACCACGCCGGGGGCAACACAACGGCCATGCCGCTGCCCGGCGGCGGCACCGAGGTGCGCCTCAGCTTTCCGGAGGCCACCTATCTGGTCCAGCGGGGGGACCTCGACTTCGCCCGGCACACCAACGAACGGACGCGGGCCAGCTACCTCACGCACAACTTCGAGCCCGTCGCGGCCGCCGGGAAGTTCCGCCTCCTCGAGGGTGATGGCGAAGTGCTCCCCGGCATCCGGGTGCGTGTCACGCCGGGTCACGTGCCGTACCACCAGTCGGTGCTGGTTTCCGACGGCCCAGACACGCTCGTCTTCCTCGCCGACCTGATCCCCACGTCGGCGCACCTTCCACTGCCGTGGATCATGGGATACGACGTGGAGCCGCTCCGCACCCTCGAATCCCGGCGGGCCATCCTCCGGGACGCGGTGAACGGGGGCTGGTTGCTCCTGTTCGAGCATGATGCCCGGGTGGCATACGGGAGGGCCGTGGAGGCCAAGGGGGGCGCCGCCCTGATGGACGAGGTCCTGGCCCCCGGCGTGGACGCAGCTTGACATAATCGGCTGTCCCGTCTAGACTTTGCGCACTTGAAGCGGGGGCAGATCCCCCCACCCTGAGCCCGGCATCGTGCCGGCGTGAACGGGTCCCGAGGTCGTCACCAGGCCGGATGCATCAGCCGTGGCGCACGTGGACATCCGTCATCTCAGGATGTCCTTTTTCTTTTTTGGCCGGAGGCGTTCCACTGTCCACAGACCGCGACAAGCGCGTACGCGTCAACCGTCAGATCCGGATCAGCCCGGTGCGGGTCATTACGGCAGAGGGTGAGCAGCTCGGTGTGCTGCCGATCGAGGAGGCGCTCGCCGCCGCCCAGGATCGGGGGCTCGACCTGGTGGAGGTGGCACCGACCGCCCGTCCCCCCGTCGTCAAGATCATGGACTACGGCAAGTTCAAGTTCGAAGAGGCCAAGGCGGCGCGCGCGGCCAAGAAGAAGCAGCACGTCATTCAGCTGAAGGAAGTGAAATACCGGCCCGGCATCGACGACCACGACTTCGACTTCAAGACCCGCCACGCCCGTGAGTTCCTCGGCGACGGCAACAAGGTCAAGGTCACGCTGATGTTCCGGGGCCGCCAACTGGCCCACATCGACCTTGGTCGCGCCGTGCTCGACCGGGTGATTGCCGCCCTGGCGGACGTCGGCAAGGTCGAAATGGATGCGAAGCTTGAAGGCCGCAACATGACGATGGTGATCGCGCCCAAGTAACGGCGCATGATTTCGAAAGGGTAGCGCGTTATGCCGAAGATGAAGACCAAGCGGGCCGCCATGAAGCGGTTCAAGAAGACGGGGTCGGGGAAGCTCAAGCGCTTCCACGCCAACCACAGCCACATTCTGACCAAGAAGAGTCGGAAGCGGAAGAACAAGCTGAAGAAGGTGGCCTACGTGAGTTCGGCCGACTTCCCACGCGTCAGCCGCCTCCTCCAGGCGTAAGGGAGATACCATGCCTCGCGTAAAGAACGGTCCCGCGCATCACGCCCGGAAGAAGAAGATCATGAAGGCCGCCAAGGGTGGCTTTCAGTCGCGCAGCAAGCTGTACAAGGCCGCCAAGGAGAACGTCGAGCGCGGCCTGGCGTACGCCTACCGCGACCGCCGCAAGAAGAAGAGCGAGTTCCGTGCGCTCTGGATCACGCGCATCAACGCGGCGGCCCGCCAGCACGGCCTCAGCTACAGCCGCTTCATGGACGCCCTCAAGCACGCGGGCGTGGAAGTGAACCGGAAGGTGCTCGCCGACCTCGCCGTCCGCGACGCCGACGCCTTTGCGGCCATCGCCGAGGTGGCGAAGGCGCACGTGGCCAAGGCAGAAGTGGCCAAGGCCGCGCACTAACCGCCGGGCTCCCGGGCTCGGTCGCGCGTGGGGCCGGTCGCCATGCGCGGCCGGCCCCACTGTCGTTTTCACGCTCCGCTCCCTCCGGATTCGCCATGGCCGAGTCCCACCCACAATCGTTGCTCGACGCCCTCCGGCCCCGCCTTGCCGCCGTGCCGGAGCTCGATGCGGCCGCCCTCGACGCGGAACAAATTGCCGTGCTCGGACGGAAGAGCGGCGCGCTGACAGCCTTGCTGCGGTCGCTGGCGACCCTCCCGCCGGATGAACGCAAGGCGGTCGGCGCGGCGGCCAACGAGCTCCGGCAGGCGTTCGAGGCGGCGTTCCAGGCCCGGTCGGCAGCGCTCTCCGCCGACAGCGGACCGGCCGCCGCCGGCCTCGACCTCACCATGCCGGGCCGCCGCCGCTGGGTGGGCGCGGAGCATCCCGTCACCAAGGTGGTCGAGGAGATCTGCGAGATCTTTCACGGCCTCGGGTTCAATCGCGCCGTCGGACCCGAAGCCGAGACGGAGTGGATGAACTTCGGCGCGCTGAACTTCCCCGCCGATCATCCTGCCATGGACATGCACGACACATTCTACCTCGACGTGGGGGGCGACGTCCGCCCCGGCGACGGGAAGGCCGTCCTCCTCCGGACGCACACCTCGCCGGTGCAGATCCGCACGATGATGGGCGGCCCGCCGCCGTACCGGGTCGTGATCCCTGGCGTCGTGTACCGCAAGGACCCCTTCGACCCGTCGCACGCCCCAGTGTTCGCCCAGATCGAGGGACTCGCGGTGGACGAGGGCATTTCGTTCGTCGATCTCAAGGGCACCCTGCTGCATTTCGCGCGGCAGTTCTTCTCCGCGAGCACCAAGGTGCGCTTCCGCCCGTCGTTCTTCCCGTTCACCGAGCCGTCCGCCGAGATGGACGTGTCCTGCTACCTCTGCGGCGGCAGCGGCTGTTCCGCCTGCAAGGGGACCGGGTGGATGGAGATTCTCGGCTGCGGCATGGTGCACCCCAAGGTGCTCGAGAACTGCGGCGTGGACGCGGAGACGTACACCGGCTTCGCCTTCGGCATGGGTCCGCAGCGGATTGCCATGCAGCGCTATGGCATTCCCGACATCCGGCTGCTCTACGAGGGCGACATGCGGTTCCTCGATCAAATGGGACGGGCCCCGTGAACGTCTCCCGTCGCTGGCTCGAGGCCTTTCTCCGCCGCCCCCTGGAGTCCGCCGACGTGGCGAGCCGGCTGGCCGCGCTCGGTGCCACCGTGGACGCCATCGAGGAACTCCATCCCGGACTGGGCCAGGTGGTCGTCGGGCTGGTGCGTGACACGCGGCCGCACCCGAACGCCGATCGCCTCCGGCTCTGCGACGTCGACGACGGGAGCGGCACCATGCGCAACGTCGTCTGCGGCGCGCCGAACGTCACCGCCGGCCGCAAGTATCCCTTCGCGCCGGTCGGCTCGACGCTGCCTGGCGGGCTCACACTCGAGAAACGCAAGATCCGCGGCGAGGTGTCCGAAGGGATGCTCTGCTCCGCGCGCGAACTTGGCCTGGGCCAGGAGCACGACGGCATCCTGGAGCTCACCACCGACGCCGCGCCCGGTACGCCATTCCTCGACGTGATTGATGTCGCCGACGAACGCCTGGTGGTGGATGTCACCCCCAACCGTCCCGACCTCCTGGGTCACAAGGGCGTCGCGCGGGAGCTGGCCTTCTCATTCGGCACCACCTTCCGGCTCCCCGCCGTACCCGGTTCCGACGGCCCGGCCATGCCGACCCCGGTGCGCGCCGGCGCGGAGGCGACGACCGGCGGCGTGCGCGTCGCCATCGAGGATGCGGCGGGCTGTCCGCGATTCCTCGCCGCCGTGCTGCGCGGCGTGCGCGTGGCCGCCTCGCCCGAATGGCTTCGCGCCCGGGTCGAGGCGATCGGCATGCGGTCCATCAACAACGTGGTGGACGCCACCAACTGCGTCATGTTCGAGCTCAACCAGCCAATGCACGCGTACGACGTGTCGCGGCTGAAGGGCCCCGCCGTCGTGGCGCGGCGTGCCCGGCCCGGCGAGCGTCTGACCACCTTGGACGGGGCCGACCGGGCACTGACCGGGTCGATGACCGTCATCGCCGACGCCGAGGGTGCGATCGGCGTGGCAGGGGTCATGGGCGGGGCGCACTCCGAGGTGTCGCCGGAAACGACGGACCTCTTCCTCGAGTGCGCCTATTTCGAGCCGCAGGGAGTCCGTGCCACGCGGCGCCAGCTCGGGCTGAGCAGCGAGGCGAGTTATCGCTTCGAGCGCGGCGTCGATCTCTGGAACGGCCCGGAGGTGCTGCGCCGCGCGGTCGAGATCATCCAGTCCGCCGCCGGCGGGACGCTCGACGGCGAACCGGTGGATCTCTTCCCGCAGGTCACCCACCCGCCCCGGATCTTCCTCCGCCCCAGTCGGGTGGCACAGGTCCTCGGCGTGGACGTGCCGTGGGACGCCATCGAGCGATATCTCGTCGCCATCGGCGCCACGGTGGTGTCGAAGCCGGAGGATGGCCGCATCGCGGTGGACGTGCCCGGCTGGCGCCCCGACCTGGTGGCGGAAATTGACCTGGTCGAGGAGGTCGCCCGGCTCCACGGGTACGACAACTTCCCGACCGAACTGCGGCCCTTCCGGGTCGGCGACCTGCCGAACGCCCCCTCCGAAGCCATCGATGCGGCGCTTCGGCGCGGGCTCGTGGCCGAGGGCCTCTACGAGGTGCAGACCCTTCCCTTGGGGCCGGAGGATGGCCCCGAGAGCGTGCGGCTGCTGAATCCGCTCTCTGCCGAGGAGGGATTCATGCGGTCCCGGCTCCTGCCGGCGCTTGTGCGCCGGGTCGAGGGGAACTGGGCGGCGCACACCAGGGACGTCCGCCTGTTCGAGGTGGGGACCATTTTCCTCAAGGGAGCCGCCGGGGAGCCGCCGCGCGAGGAGCGTCGGGTGGCCGGCGTCGTGACGGGTGCCCGGGAACCGGCCCACTGGAGCTCGGCGGGCAAGTCGCCGGATGCAGATCACTGGGATCTCCGGTCCCTGTTCGAGGCGGCGGCGGCTCTGGCGTATCCCGCGTCGAGGGTGCAAGTTGAAGGGGGCGATTGGGTTGCCTCCACACCGGATGGGCGGGTCGTGGGCCGGGCCGGAGCGCTCAAGGCCGACGCGCCGCCGTGGGCGGCGCCGGTCCTGGGGTTTGAAATCCAGATCGACGCGACCCCCCGATCGACGCCCGCCTTCGTGCCCCTGCCGGTGAACCCCGCGGTCACGCGTGACCTCTCGCTGGTTGTTCCAGCCGAGGCGACGGCGGCCGATCTCGGGGAGGCGATCCGGCGGGCCGCCGGCAAACTGATCGAGGCGGTCCTCGTGCTCGATGAGTACCGGGGTTCTGGCGTGCCTGCCGGCCACCGTGGCCTCGCTTTCCGGCTCCGGTACCGGGCCCCTGACCGTACGCTGCGTGACCAGGAGGTGGACGCCTCGGTCACCAAGGTTCTCAAAGTCCTGCGGGAGCGGCATGGCATCGAACTACGAGCGTCCTGACCTCGCGGCACTCTCCGAGCTGGAGCTGTTGCTCCGGCACCTCGGCGAGGAAGTCGCGGGCTGGCGCCGGCGCACGCTGAAGGCGGAGGCCGAGCTGCAGGAGGCCCGGACACGCGGAGGCGCGCTGGCCGGGCCGGAGCTGCTGCAGGCGCGGCAGCGGGTCATCGAGCTCGAGGTCGAGAATCAGGCGCTGCGGCAGCGGATCGAGGGGGCCCGGGCGCGGTTGCAGTCGCTGTCGTCCCGGCTGGCCTTCCTCGAGACCGAGGAGGGTGCGGCGTGAGCACCACCAAGAACACCGTGCAGGTGTTCATTGCGGGCGAGAGCTTTACCGTCAAGTCAGAACTGCCCCCCGAGTACACCCGTGAGGTGGCTGCCTACCTCGACACGGCGCTGCGGCACGTGAAGACGACGATGCCGAGCGTCGAGACGCACAAGGCGGCGATCCTCGCCGCACTCCAGATCACCGATGAGTTGTTCCAGGCCCGGCGCGGGGACCGCGACGGCGCCGCCCGACTGAGCGTCCTGCTCGACGAAGTCGCCCGACTCCTGCCGCCAAACAAGCGCGGCGGGCGCGCCGCCGGGATTCCAGCCCCGGCCGACTGAAACCAACGCGTGGCGGCTCCGCCGCCGCGCTGGAGATACTATGCTTGACCTGCCCATCCTCCCCTTTGTCGGGGGAGTGCTGATCGGCCTATCGGTCGCCCTCCTGATCATCGTCATCCTCCAGCTTCGCCAGCGTGCCGCCGGCCGGGACGTGGTCGCGACCGCCCGCGCGGAAGCCGCCTCCCTCGCCCGCAGTTCGAAAGCCGACGCCGACCAGCTCTTGCGCTCGGCGCAGGCCGACGCCGACCGGGTCACTGCCGATGCCCGCCGGCTGGCGGAGAGCGCCAGGACGGATGCCATCCTGGCGGGGAAAATGGAGACGCTCGCCCTCCGCGAGGAGCTGGACAAGGAGGTCCAGAGCCGCCGGGAGGAGTGGGCCCGGCAGGACCGGCGTGCCGAGGAGCGGGAGCGGACGCACGACCGGCGCCAGGAGCAGCTGACGGCGCTGGAAGCGGGCATCCAGACCCGCGAAGCCTCGCTCACTGCCCGGGAGCAGGCGGTCGCGGCGCGTGAGCGCGAAGTGGACGCCCTCAAGGCGGAGCAGTCGCAGCGGCTGGAACAGATCGCGGGGCTCACGGCCGACGAAGCGCGGCGCGAGGTGCTGCGCGGGGCGGAAGAGACGGCTCGCAGCGAGGCGGCGGCGCTGGTGCGCGACGTCAAGGAACAGGCCAGGAAGGGCGCCGAGCGCGAGGCGCAGCGGATCGTGTCGATCGCCATCCAGCGGATCGCGCCCGACCACACCGCCACCACCACCGTCGCCGCTGTCACCCTGCCGTCGGACGAGATGAAGGGGCGGATCATCGGGCGTGAGGGCCGGAACATCCGGGCGTTCGAGATGGCCACCGGCGTCGACGTGATCATCGATGACACGCCGGATACCGTGGTCATCTCCTGCTTCGACCCGATCCGGCGCGAGGTCGGCCGCCGGGCGCTGGAGGCGCTGATCGCCGACGGCCGCATTCAGCCGGGCCGGATCGAGGATATCGTCGCCAAGGTGCGCGCGGAACTCGACACGCAGCTCGTCGAGATCGGCGAACGGGCGGCGTTCGACACCGGCATCAACGGCCTGCATCCGGAACTGATCAAGCTGGTCGGCCGGATGCGCTACCGCACCAGCTACGGACAGAACATCCTGGAACACTCCAAGGAGGTGGCGTCGCTCGCGGGAATCATGGCCGCCGAACTCGGCGTGGACGTCAAGCTGGCCAAGCGCGGCGCGTTCCTGCACGACATCGGCAAGGTGCTCACCCACGACAGCGAGGGCACCCACGTCGAGCTCGGCGTCGAGGTGGCCCGGCGCTACGGGGAGAGCGCGGCCGTCATCGGCTGCATCCATGCCCACCACGACGACGTGCCGCACGAGTCCACCGAGTCGGTGCTGGTGCAGGCGGCCGACGGCATCAGCGGTTCCCGCCCCGGCGCGCGGCGCGAGGCGTTCGAGAGCTATGTCAAGCGGCTCACCAAGCTGGAGGAGATCGCCAACGGGTTCAACGGCGTCGAGAAGACCGCCGTCATCCAGGCCGGCCGCGAAATCCGCGTCATCGTGACGCCGGATCGTGTGAACGACACGCAGGCGGCGGAACTCTCCGAGCAGATCGCCCGCAAGATCGAGAACGAACTTCAATATCCGGGTCAGATCCGCGTCGTGGTGATCCGGGAAACCCGCTCCGTGGAGGTGGCTCGATGACCGCCCGTATCCTCGACGGCAAGGCCCTGGGCCTGGCCATCCGGCAGGAAGTCGCCGCCGACGTCGCCACCCTCGCCGCCGCCGGGATCACGCCCGGCCTGGCCGTGGTGCTGGTGGGCGAGGATCCCGCGAGCCAGGTGTACGTGCGCAGCAAGGGGCGCGCGTGCGAGGAGGCGGGGATGCACTCCGTCACCATCCGGCTGCCCGCCACCACCACGCAGGACGAACTGCTGGCCACCATCGACAAGCTCAACGCCGACCCGGCCATCCACGGGATGCTGGTCCAGCTGCCGCTGCCGAAGGGAATGGACAGCGACAAGGTGCTCCGTCGCATCAATCCGCTGAAGGACGTCGACGGCTTTCATCCCGAGAATGTCGGCAAGCTGGTGACCGGCGACCCGACCGCCTTCCGTCCCGCCACGCCCTACGGCATTCAGCAGATGCTGATCCGGTCGGGCATCGAGACCAAGGGGGCGCACGCGGTCATCGTCGGGCGCTCCAATATCGTCGGCAAGCCGATGGCGAATCTCCTGATCCAGAACGGTCCCGGCGGCGATGCCACGGTGACCGTCTGTCACTCCCGGTCCAGGGACCTCCCGTCGCTTACGCGGCAGGCGGACATCCTCATCGTGGCGATCGGCAAGGCGGAGTTCCTGACGGCCGACATGGTGCGCCCCGGCGCCGTCGTCATCGACGTCGGCATCAACCGGGTGGACGACGCCACGCGCGAGAAGGGCTACCGGCTCTGTGGCGACGTCGACTACGAGCCCGTCGCCGCCATCGCCTCGGCCATCACCCCCGTGCCCGGCGGCGTCGGCCCCATGACCATCGCGATGCTGCTCAAGAACACCCTGCAGGCCGCCGAACTCACGCGGGCCGGGTGAGGCCGGCGGCGTGAGCCACCCGTCGCTCTTCGGTGACGGCGACCTCCCGGAGGAGCTGACGGTCGCCGAGCTCAACCGGCAGGCCAAAAACGCGGTCGAAGGCGCCTTCGGGAGTGCGGTGTTCGTGCGGGGCGAGCTGGTGGAGTTCAAGATCTGGCGCAGCGGGCACTGGTACTTCACGCTCCGCGACGCCGACGCCTCCATCCGGTGCATGCTCTGGAAACAGCAGGCCGCGGGCGTCCTGAAGCGGCACGGGAAGGCGCCCTCCGACGGGATGGAGGTCCTGGTCCGGGGCCGCCCCTCCCTCTGGGAAGAGAAGGGCGAGTACCGGCTCACCGCCTCCGACATCATCCCCACCGATCTGCTCGGCTCCAAGGCACTCGAGCTGGAACGGGTCCGCGCCGCGCTCAAGGCCGACGGGCTGCTCGATCCCGACCGCAAGCGTCCGCTCCCGTCGTTCGCCCGCCGCATTGCCGTCGTCACCAGTCCCGATGGCGCCGCCCTCCGCGACATGATCATCGTCGCCCGCAAGCGGTGGCCGGCCGTGGAGCTGATCCTGGTGGGTGCGCAGGTGCAGGGCGACGGGGCCGTCGCCTCACTGGTGCGCGCGCTCGGCCTCGTCAACCGGATCGACGGCCTCGACGCCTGCATCGTCGGCCGCGGCGGCGGGGCGAAGGAAGATCTCGGCGCGTTCAACGCCGAGCCGGTCTGCCGGGCCCTCGCCGCGGTGCGCGTGCCGACCATCTCCGCGGTCGGCCACGAAACCGATGTGTCCCTTTCCGACCTCGTGGCGGACGTGCGCGCCGCGACGCCGTCGGCCGCCGCGGAAATCGTCGTGCCCGACCGGGCGGCGCTGCTGCACCGGGTGGACGGCTTCGGGGTCCGGCTGGGGGCGGGGCTGCGCCGGCGGACCCGCGTGGCGGAGGAACGGCTCTCCCGCACCGGCGACCGGCTCCAGTCGGCGCTCGGCCGCCTGATCGAGGCGCGCCGGACCCGCGTCGAGCGCGTCGCCGCTCAGCTTGACGCACTGAGCCCGCTCCGCGTCCTGGCGCGCGGCTACAGCGTGGCGCAGGACGACACCGGCCGTGTGCTCTCGCGCACGGCAGACTTCTCTTCTGGTCGGCCATTCCGACTCCGCGTGAGCGACGGGTCGGTGCCGGCGCGCGCGGAGTAGCACCCATGGCCAAGCAACCGACCGAGGTTCCCACCCTGCAGGACGACCTGCGCCGGCTGGAGGAGATCGTGCGTCGGCTGGAAGCCGACGACGCCGACCTCGACGCCGCGCTCGCGCTCTTCGAGGAGGGGGTCGTCCGGCTCCGGGCGGCCCGTGAGCGCCTGGCGGAGGCGGAGGCCAAGGTCAAGAAGGTGGTCGAGCAGGCGGACGGAAGCGTGGAGCTTGTCGACCTCGACGGCTGAGCCCGGCGCGGAGGCGCTGCTGCGCGAATCGCGAGAGCGGACCGACGCGATTCTCGAACGGTGGGCGGCTCGCCTCGAGCGGGAAGTCCCCGGGACGCTCGGGCACGCCATGGCGTATGCGCTGCGGAGCCCCGGCAAGCGGGTCCGCCCCGCGCTGGTCATCGCCGCGTACCGGGCCTGCGGCGGGCAGTCGGCGTCGGTCGACGGGGTCGCGGCGGCGGTCGAGACCGTCCACACCTATTCGCTGGTGCACGACGACCTCCCCTGCATGGATGACGATGACCTGCGCCGGGGGCGTCCGACCACCCACCGGGCGTTCGACGTCGCCACCGCCACACGGGTTGGATTCCTGCTGGTGCCGGTGGCGGCGCGCGTGCTCGTGGAAGCCGGTCGGACCCTGGCCCTCCCCGACGCGGACATCGGGCGGCTCGCCTCAGAGCTCTTCTCCGCCGGCGGGATCACCGGCATGGTGGGAGGGCAATGGCTCGACCTCGAGGCCGAGGGGAAGGCGCTCGCGATCGACGAACTCCGCGCCATCCACCGCGGGAAGACCGGCGCCCTCATCGAGGCTTCCTGCGTCCTCGGAGCGCTGGCCGCCCGGGCGCCGGCGGCCAGGCTGGAGGCGATCCGGGCCTATGGGCGGGACATTGGCCTGGCGTTTCAGGTGGCCGACGATGTGCTCGACGCCACGGGCACCAGCGAGGAGCTGGGGAAGACCGCCGGCAAGGACGCCGCCGTGGCCAAGTCCACCTATGTGCAGCTGCTGGGGGTGGAGGGGGCACGGGAGGCGGCCGCCCGGCATGCCGAGGCGGCGGTGAACTCTCTGGAGCGTTCCGGGGTACCAGCGGACACGCTCGCCGCGCTCGCGCGCTATATTGTGACACGACGCCACTGACCCAGGACTGTACCTCATGGCACTGCTCGACACCCTGAACGGCCCCGACGACCTCAAGCACATTCCGCGGGAAAAACTCCCGGAATTGGCCCAGGAGGTTCGCGCGCGACTGATCGACTGTGTTTCCGTCACCGGCGGTCACATCGGTGCCAGTCTCGGCGTGGTGGAACTGGCCATCGCCCTCCTGTACGAGTTCGACTCTCCCGCCGACAAGATCCTCTGGGACGTGGGGCATCAGGCCTACGCCTGGAAGCTGCTCACCGGCCGGAACGCCGACTTCCCCACGTTGCGGCAGACCGGCGGCATCTCCGGCTTCCTCAAGCGCTCGGAGAGCGTGCACGACCACTTCGGCGCCGGGCACGCCGGCACCGCCATCTCCGGCGCGCTCGGCATGGCCACCGCGCGGGACCTCCAGGGGGGCGGGAACAAGGTGGTGGCCGTGGTGGGCGACGGCGCGCTGACCTGCGGGCTCTCCTACGAGGGGCTGAACAACGCCGGCCACTCGGACACCGACATCATCGTCATCGTCAACGACAACGGGATGAGCATCTCGCCCAATGTCGGCGCCATCAGCCGGACCCTCGGCGGGATCGTCGCGAACCCGCTCACCAACAAGGTGCGGGAGCGCGTGAAGGGCCTCACCCTGGCGGCGTCGAAGGTCTTCGGCGACCGGGTGGTGGACTTCGCCAAGAACCTCGAAGAAAGCGCCAAGAATCTCTTTTCCGACGGGATGTTCTTCGAGGAAATGGGCTTCCGGTACTTCGGCCCGATCGACGGGCACGACCTGAAGAAACTCACGGAAACGCTCCGCTTCGTCCGCGCCCTCAAGGGCCCGCGGGTGATCCACGTGCTGACCGAGAAGGGGAAGGGCTTCACGCACGCGGAGGAGAACCGGGAAAAGTGGCATGGGCTCGCGGCCTACGACCCGATCACCGGCGAGGCCCGGAAGCCTGCCAGCGGCCCTCCCGCCTGGACCAAGGTGTTCGGCGAGGCGCTGGTCGAGCTGGGCAAGGAATATCCGGACTTCGTGGCCATCACCGCGGCCATGCCGAGCGGCACCGGCACCAACATCTTTGAGAAGGCGTGGCCGGAGCGGTTCTTCGACGTGGGGATTGCCGAAGGGCACGCCGTCACCTTTGCCGGCGGCCTGGCCACCCAGGGCGTGCGCCCTGTGGTCGCCATTTACAGCACCTTCCTGCAGCGCGCCTACGACAACATCATCCACGACATCGCGGTGCAGCACCTCCCCGTGGTGTTCTGCATGGACCGGGCGGGGCTCGTGGGCGAAGACGGGCAGACGCACATGGGGCTGTACGACATCGCCTACATGCTGGCCGTCCCCGGGATGACCGTCACGGCGCCCAAGGACGGCGATGAACTCATCGGCCTCCTGCGGACCGCCCTCGTCCACGAGGGTGGCCCGTTCTGCACCCGCTACCCGCGCGACAAGGTGCCGGTCGAGCCGAGTCCGGTCAGTGACGTGGCCCCGGTGCCGTACGGCACCTGGGAAATGCTGCGGCAGGGCAGGGAGGTCGCGATTCTCGGCGTGGGCACCATGGTGCAGCCGAGCCTGGACGCCGCCGACCTGCTGCGCGCCGAAGGGCTGGACTGCACGGTCGTCAACGCCCGGTTCCTGAAGCCGCTCGACCGCGCCATGCTCGAAGGACTCTTTGCCGACCATCGGGTGCTTGTGACGGTCGAAGAGGGTACGGTGGTGAACGGCTTCGGAGCCTACCTGGCCGAGACGGTGCAGGCCATTGCGCCCAATGTCCGGGTCATCGCGCTCGGTGTGCCCGACCGCCTGGTGGAGCAGGCGCCCCGCGCCGACCAGCTCGCCTCGTTCGGCCTCAACGCCGAGGGGATCGCGCGCCGCGTGACCGCGCTGCATGGCGAGGAATCGGTCGAGGCGCGATGAACGTCGGCGTCTGCGGCAACCACCGGTATCCGGAACTCCGCGGACTGCTCGAGCAGCTGGCCGGCCTCGCCCCGGCGCGGGATATCCAGCTCTTCTCCGAGCCGCTGCTCGCAGACATGTGGCCCGCCGCCGTGCCTGGCCTGGACGCCGCCCCGCTGGACCTGCTGCTCACCTTCGGCGGCGATGGCACCCTCCTGCGCGGCGCCCGCATGTTCGAGGACCGCGGCGTTCCCATCCTGGGCGTCAACCTCGGCAAGGTGGGCTACCTCACCAGCGTGTCTCGCGATGCGCTTCCCGATGCCCTGGACGCGGTCGTCGCCGGGCGGTACGTGCAGGAGCCGCGACAGGCGCTGAAGGCGGTCATCCAGGACGCCCAGGGACACTTCACGCCGCTGGAGCTGGCGCTCAATGATGTGGTCGTGCACAAGGGCGGAGTCGCCCGGGTCATCCGGCTCGACGTCGAGGTCCACGGCGACAATGTCGGCCCCTACAGCGCCGACGGCCTCATCGTCGCCACGCCCACCGGCTCCACGGCCTATTCACTGAGTGCCGGCGGACCGATTGTGGCGCCCGGGGTCAAGGCGCTCATCCTCACCCCGATCTGTGCCCACACCCTGGCGGTCCGGCCCCTGGTCTTTCCCGCCTCGTGGGACATCGTCATCCAGCCGGTCGATCCGACGGAGGACGAAGTGATTGTGTCCGTCGACGGCCAGGTTGTCACCGCCCTCCGCGCGGGCGCCCGCGTCCAGATCCACGTCGCCGAGAACCCGGTGATGCTTGTCCGCGTCGGCCCCGAGAGTTATTTCGAGCGGATGCGCCAGAAGCTCCACTGGGGCGATCTGAGCGACCGCTCGCCCATCTGATGCTCGCCGCCTGATGCTTGCCGAACTCCGCGTCCGCGATGTCGCCACAATTGCGGACGTATCCCTCCCCCTCGGACCTGGCCTCAACGTCCTCACCGGTGAAACCGGTGCCGGCAAGTCCATCCTCGTGGACGCCCTCGGCCTCCTCCTCGGCGGGCGGGGCGACAGCGGCGTGGTCCGCCCCGGTGCGGGGCGCGCGGTGGTCGAGGGGGCGTTCGAGGGGTTGTCGCGCGCCCTCACGCGCCGGGTGGAGGCGCTCGGCGTGGACGTCGACGAGGGGCGGATCGTGATCCGTCGGGAAGTCAGCGCCGAAGGGCGGTCCCGCGCCTGGATCAACGGCAGCCCGACGACGATCGGCGTGCTCGCCGAACTCGGCGGGCTCCTGGTCGACCTGCACGGGCAGCACGAAACCGTTTCCCTCCTCAAGCCCGAGACCCAGCGTGACATTCTCGACGCGTACGCGCAGGCGGGAACGGAGCGCGAGACCGTCGCGGCTGCACACACGGCGCTGGCGGAGCTGCGGGAGCAGGAGGAGGGTCTCGCGTCGCGCCTGGCGGAGGTCCGCCGCCGCGCCGACTACCTGAAGCACGTCACCGACGAGATTGCCGCCGCGCGGCTGAAGCCGGGGGAGGATCAATCGCTGGAGCAGGAAGCGAAGCGGCTGGCGCACGCGAGCTCGCTCGAGGAGCAGGCGCGGATTCTGTCGGAGGCGATCGACGGGGAGGATGCCGGGGCGCTGCGTGCCCTCACCGCCGCCGAGCGTGCGCTCGGCCAGCTCGAGCGGGTCGACCCCGAGGTGCGCGCCTGGCGCGAGCTGCTCGATGGGGCCTATGCACAGCTCTCCGAGGTGGCGCGGCTGGCGGGCGCCTACGCGGACGACGTCGAGCGGGACCCCGCCCGGCTGGAATCGGTGGAGCGCCGGCGCGACCTGCTCTTCCGGCTGCAGCAGAAGCACGGAGGGACGCTCGAGGCGGTGCTGGAGACGCACCGCGCGGCCGCAGCCGAACTGGAATTGCTGGACACGGCGGACGCCGACCTGCGGGCACTGGCCGCACGGCGCCGCGTGGCGGAGGAGGCAGCAGGCGCGGCGGCGGAGCGGCTCACCGAGAAGCGGAAGGACGCTGCGGGCCGCCTCGCGCGCGCCGTCAGCCGGCTCCTCCCCAAGCTCGGCCTCACCGGCGGCAAGGTCGAGGTGGCGCTCGCCCCGCTCGCGCAGCCGGGGCCGGACGGTGCGGAAACGGTGCAGTTCACGGTGCGGCTCAACGTCGGTCTCGATGCGCAGCCGATCCAGAAGGTGGCATCCGGCGGCGAGCTTTCACGGTTGATGCTCGCGCTCGAGGTGGTGGTCGCCAGGCACGACCGGATCCCGACCTTCGTGTTCGACGAAATCGATCAGGGCATTGGGGGCGAGGTCGGCGGGCAGGTTGGGCAGGCGCTGGCGGACGTCGCGTCGGAGCACCAGGTGCTGGTCATTACGCACTTGCCCCAGATCGCGGTCCGGGCGGACCGGCATCTCGTGGTGTCGAAGGGGGTCGAGGGCGTCGCCACCAGCACCGTGGACACGATCCTCGGTGAGGACCGGGTCACGGGTTGCGAGGATGCTCGGGGATCCGGACGGTGCCGCCGCGCGGCACGCAGAGGAAGATGCTGGGCCGGGCGGTCCGGTGACGAGGCCAAGGCCCGCGCCATATCTCTGAGCATGTCCCTGATGCCGATCCTGCTCGCGCTCCCCTTGCCGCCATGGCAATCCTCGGCTGTTCGGACTCGACCGAGCCGACGAAGATGTCGTCCCGCGACAGCTCTATTACTTCGCGCAGCACGGGTCATCATGGAATCTCTATAGGCTCTACGGTATCACATGGACGAGGCCAGCCCGGGGAGTACCTCGACCCTGAGTTTGCGCCATGGTTCTCGAAGGACGGGAGCAAAGATTACGGTTCTCGCCTACACGTGGACGTGGAATGATGGCTACTCGTACTCGTTTGCCACGCTGGACCGGTTCGGCACCCTTCTCTCGGTCGTCCCGTATCCCGACGGCGTGCCCGTTTCCTATCCGCGTCCGGCGCTGTCGCCTGACGGAACACAGCTGGCCTGGATCGCCGGCCAGGTTCCCTCGCTGCACATCGCCAATCTTGACGGCACCCTCGTACAGGATATTCGATTCGATTCCCTGACCAGCGCGTCAGGGGACGTCGCCTGGTCGAGCGACGGCCGGTCCGTCGCGTACGTCACCTGGCACACCGACCGGCTGATTCCATACCCATATCAATACACGAATATTCGCCTCGTTACGCGCCGCCTCTCGGACGGGTTCACGCGTCCCGTTGCCGCACTCGCCAGCACCGCCGGTGCGCCTGCCTGGTCCCGGGATGGCCGGTGGCTGACGATCACCGCCGGTGGCAGCATTCACCGTGTGCGAGCCGACGGGAACGGCTCGGAGCAGGTGCTGTATGATGGGGGACTGGTCGGGGCGCGTTCATCGGCTTGGGGCCCGCGCGACTCGCTGGTCGCGATTTCAGCCGGTAGCGGCGTCGTATTGCTTCACCCCGATGGTGGGAGCCCTCGTACCCTCGCTGCGGAGGGTAGCGTGGTTTCCCTGGGGTGGGCGGAGTGAGGGAATAGCCCGACCTACTCGCGAGTCCTTCCCCACATCCGGAACGGCCACCGGAGTCCCATCCGCATCGTCCCCGCCTTCGGCACCACCCCGCCGCTCGCCGACACCACCGTTTCATAGATCCAGAATGCATCGAGCGGTACCTTCGGACCGGTCTGCGCCGGCGCGTAGCTCAGGCCGCCGCCCACGATCGTCGCGGTGCGCTTCGTGTCCGTGGCCAGATCGCTCGCGCTCACGCCCGTAATCGCGTCCGTCGCCGAAGCGTACTCAACGGCGTCCGCCCCGTGGGACCAGTAGCGCACGACGCCCACGATGGCGAACCCGGGCGCGAACTGGAAATAGGGGAGTGCGCTGAGCGCCGTCTCGTTGCCGGGGTCGGTGGTGACGGTGGCGAGGCGGTTGGCCCAGGGAATCGGCTGTGAGGGCAGCGTGATCCGGCGCTCGCTGGTGAGCGAGAGCTGGTCGTTGTAGCTCCCGCTGAACCGGGCGCCCACCTTCCCTCCTCCAACATCGGCCACCATCGAGAGTTGCAGGTCGGTCTGGCCGCCGCCCGTGGGCACGCTGACGAAGTTGTTGGACAGCGGCTGATAGCCGGTCGGCAGCCGTACCAGGCCCTGGGCAACGACACGGAGTCCGCCGGGGCGGCCGGGGCGATTCCACCGGTCGATCAGCGTGTATGACGCCCCCAGCTCGACATCGCCGAGCAGGAACGACGTCGTGGTGACGATGGGCGACGCCACGATGGGGCCCCCGGCGCTGGACAGGTAATTGTTGTATTCCGAGGGTGTCAGCGCATCGGCGGGGAGGGGCAGGGGCTGGGTGAACGACGGCACGCCGAGGGCGGCAAGATTGGTTTGCGTACCGGTGACGGCGCTCGCCATCGCCTGGCCGGCGGCGCTGCCGGCCAGCGGCACGAAGTCGCCCGCTTCTCCCGGCGCGACGAAGAGCGAGGTGAGGCCCTCGTAGTACGCGGTGCCGGTGGCAAGGGTGGCGACGGCCAATGCGCTGTCGGTGGGGTTCCCGTCATAGAACCCGGCCTGGAGGCGGAGATCCAGCGTATCGAGCGCGGCTTTGTAGTCGGCCAGGAAGATGTTGACGGAATCCCGGCCGGCCGCGGAGCCGAACACGGGGTCCGCCGGGTTGAAGCCGGTGTTCGCGCCGCTGCTGTCGATGCGGTAGTCCACCTGCACCTGCTGCCGCACGATGGGCACCACGCCGAAGAGACTCAGTTTCGAGGTGAGCCCGACCGTGGCCCCCAGCTGCAGCGTGCCGATGCTTGCTTGTGCCCGCATCGTGGCGCCGCCGAGACTGAGCGCATAGTTCGCGTTGCCGGTCAGGCTCGCGATCTGGGCCTGGTTGGCGGCGAGTCCGGGGTAGTAGGCGGTGCCGAGCGTCGAGGTCGCAAATTGCGAGCGGAAGGGCTCCTCGGTGCCCTGGAAGAACTGGTTGCTCGTGTTGGCGAAGTCGCCACCGATGCCGAACCGGACGATGCCGCGCGGCACGCCGATTTCAGGCAGCTGCGCGGCGGCTGGTGTGGTCAGCAGGACCGCGAGGGCGATCCCCTGGATGCATTGCCTCAATCATCCTCCGGCGGTACTCTCTCGATGTGTCCCGACACTCTCCCCTGCGGCTCGCAAGTTCGCTCTTCGCGGCCTCCTTTGCCAGTCGGCCCACCGCGGGTGCCTCGGCCCCGGGGCGGGTCAACCTGCTGGGGGAGCACACCGACTACAACGGTGGCCCGGTGCTCCCCTTCGCGGTGCCGCGGCGGACCGTGGTCCTCGCGGGGCCGGGGGAGGGATGGTCGGCGGTGTCTGCCATCGATGGCACCGCCCTTTCGTTCGATCCGGCGCTGGCCCCGGAGGGGCGGTGGACCGACTACCTCGGCGGCGTCTTGCGCGTGCTCCAGGAAATCGGTGCCGCACCAGCTGGCGCACGCCTCGCAGTGGCCAGCACCCTGCCGGTGGGTGCGGGGTTGTCTTCGTCCGCGGCGCTGTCGGTGGCGGCGGCCCGGGCCTGCTCGCAGCTGGCCGGGCGCCGGCTCTCCCGCGAGGCGCTGGCGGAGGTGGCCTACCATGCCGAGCACGACGTGGTCGGGGTGCAGTGCGGGCGGATGGACCAGATGATCGCCGCCCATGCCCAGGCTCGCCACGCGGCCCTGATCGAGACGGGGGAGCGCAGCATCGTCCAGATTCCGTTCGACCTGCCGGTGCTGCTCGTCGAGACCGGGGTGTCGCATCGGTTGGCGGACAGCGAATACAACCGACGCCGGGCGGAATGCGGCGCGGCACTGGAGGCGTGTCGGGTGGCGGGGGTGGAGGTGCCGGAACTGGCGGCGGTGCCGGATGGGGAGCTCGGGCGACTCTCGAAGGAGATGGAGCCCGTGCTCTTCCGCCGCCTTCGGCACGTGGTGCGGGAAACGGCGCGGACGCGCGCGGCGGCGCAGGCGCTCAGCGCCGGGGACGTCGCACGGGTGGGGGAGCTCCTGCTGGAGGGGCACGCCTCGATTCGGGACGACTTCGAATCGAGCTGCGGCGAGGCGGACCGCATCGTGGAGAGCGCGGCACGGCACGGTGCCTGGGGTGCGCGGCTGACCGGGGCAGGGTGGGGAGGCACGGTGCTGGTTCTGGCGTCGCCGGAACGGATGGCCCCACTCGCCAAGGCGCTGGCGGATGACTATCGACGCGAAGTTGGGCGGGTGCCCAAGATGTGGCGGGCGCGGGCGTCAAGCGGCGTCCGGGGGGAGCGGCCCGCGTAGCCCTCGGGCGCGCGCCATGATATTCTCCACCACCCGCCCGGGTGGCGAAACTGGCAGACGCATGGGACTTAAAATCCCAAGGGGAGCAATCCCCATGTGGGTTCGATCCCCACCCCGGGCACTCGGCAAGTCTTTTAATAAGAAATGGTTACACGAAATGGGCCGCTATGTACTGGAGCAGCCCGTCCACGTTCTTACCCCCCCCCGGGCCCGGCTTGGGCCCGGGTTTGGTGGCGGACGACTAGGGGAGAGTCCCGTTTTGGGGCGCCTCCTGAACAGCAATCCTCATAAGCCGTGGGACGTCGTTGCCCTAGGAGAAGAGATCCGGAAATTGCTGGGGGAATTCGTCGCGATCGCAGACCCGGCGTGCCTTAGCGGTTCGGTTGGTAGGGCTATTCCCGGTCAGCCACTCTGATCAGACATCGCCAGCCACCTAACAGGCGCAGGCAGCCGCTGGGATAGGCGCCTTGGCATACGGAAAGCACTTTGGTGGGTGGTTGGCGGCTCCCCGTACCCGTACCTGCCTAGCGTGCCACCCCCAAGAGCCCGTCAAATACCCCGAAAAAGTCCAGTGGAAAAGTCCAGCCAAGCCCTTGTAAAAGTCCGGTGTGCAAGTCCAGGGTAGCCGCTCTGGACTCATCAAGGAGCCCGCTGGCGCCACCACCGCCTCCGGCACCGGCACCGCTTCCCGCTGGCACGGGACCTAGGCGGAACCTGCCTGCCCTGCCGAGCGCATCTCACCCCCCCGTCTTCTGGCGGTGCGAACTGGTGCTGCGACACCTACGCCGGGACGAAACACCACCTCCTGTTACGACACCGTGAAATGACTGTGAACCCCAGCAGGGTGATCGACTCGACCCTCTGGATCATCGGATCGCTGTTGAGAAGCAGGCATTCGATGGTGTGCTCCTTGGTGGCGTGCGGCTTCACGACGATGATCACCGGGCACTTCCCTCAGGGCTCAGTTACACGACGCTCACCGCGGAATGCCGCGCCGCGGCCAGCGAGCCGGGGGAGACCTGAGCCACTCTCATTCTGGGCGGAGTACCGCCCCGAAACTCCGGGGCGTCACGCAGAATCAGAGTGCGTACCGGCCTGACAAACCAATCATGCGGGATTTCACGTCTCCTTCACGGTTTCTTCACGCCGGAGGAACCACATTGCCATCAAGTACAAAGTAACTAGTTACTCACATCTTCATCGAGAGCGTCACCCATGGGATCCGTGCCCCGCCCAAAAGCCGCATCGAAAGCCAGCCCCAGCGCACGCAAACGGCCCTATGAGGCCGGCGCCACACGCCGGGCCCAGATCATCGCAGCGACAATCGCGATCATCGCCGAACACGGGCTCCAAGGGTGGAAGACGGCGGAAGTCGCCCGCCGGGTGGGGATATCTGAGCCGACGTTGTTTCGTCACTTCAAGAGCAAGCGGGGCATTCTGACAGCCGCGGTCCGGCATGAAACTGCCACGCTGGAGACGATGGTGACCGAGTTCGAGGGAAAGGGCGATGCCTGGAATCGTGCAGAGGGCCTGGTCACGAGTGTTCTCACCTTCCTCGAGTCAACCGGAGGCGGGCCGCTGGTCATCCTGACCGGCCAGCTCTCGAGCGCCTCTGCATCCACGCGAAACGAAATGCTGAAGGCCCTCGGCGTCTTTCGACAGCGCCTCACGATGTTGTTTCAGGACGCCGTGGAGGAACGGCACGCAGACGGCACCGTGCACCCCGAAGACCTGGCCGACCTCGCCATCGCGATCGTACAGTCCTCGGCGCTGCGGTGGGCCATGTCCAATCGCGCATACCCCGCCACGCAGCGGGCACGGGCGATGCTGCACGTCGCGCGCCTCTCCCTGGAAGCAGCGAGGAGGGCCCAATGATCCACTCGCCTTTCTGGAGGAAGCCACGGGGAATGGGGCTCCGCTTGGCTGGGGCGGTCGTGGCCATGGCTCTGGCCCCGTCCCCGGCGCCGGCTCAGTCGGACACCGCAGAGGCCACGCTCACCTTGTTCGACGCAGTCCGCCTGGCAATGGCTGACTATCCGACGGTAACAGCCTCCGCGCTCAGAGTTGCGGAGGCACACGCGGCCGTGGGCGAAGCGACCGCGGCGCGGTACCCCGCCGTGGCGCTCGCAGGCTCCGTGGTCCGCTACGACGAGCCCATGCTCGTCACCCCCATCCACGGCTTTGCCCCCGACCTGCTCCCACCGTTCGACGAAACCCTGATTCAGGGTGGCGCGACATTCACGTACACCCTGTACGACGGAGGTGCGCGCGGGTCCCGCGTTGGCCAGGCCCGCGCCGGTGCAGCGGCGGCTTCCGCCGGACATGCCGTGGCGCAGCAGGCGCTGGTGGCGCGCGTGGTGAACGCGTTCGCCACCGTCTTGACCCAGCGTCAAGTACTCGGCGCCACGGACCGCAGGCTGGCGGCCTTGCGAGCAGAGCACAGCCGCGCCAAGCAGCGAGTTGCGGCCGGGCGTGGTGCAGCGCTGGAAGTCTTCCGCGCCGACGCGTCCATCGCTGCGGCGGAGGCGGCACGGGTTCGGGTGTTCGCCGCACTCGACCTCGGAGTGCTGGAGTTGGCCCGGCTCACCGGCTGGACTGCCCAGCGCATCAGCGGCAGCACCCTCTCCGAGGTCGTGGTCGCTGACCGGGGCCTCCCGTCTCGGGAGTTCCTGGTCGGTCGCGCCCTCGAGGCCAACCCAGCGTTGGGCCAGACCCGGCAGGAGTTTCGAGCCGCAGAGGCCGGCGTGGCGGTCGCGCGAGGCGCCTGGCTGCCCGACATCAAGTTGTTCGGCGCGTACATCGATCGCGGCAGCGCAAACACCGACTTCGACGGGGAGTGGAGCGCGGGCGCAGCGCTCACGTACCCCCTCTTTACCGGCGGGGGGCGTTCCAGCCGGGTGAAGCGAGCCGAGGCGTCGCGCGGCGTGTCCGCGGAACAGGTTCGATTGGCAGAACTTCGTGTCGCCGAGGAGGTCGACCGGGCTGTGGCGCAGGTGGCGGAAGTGCGGGCACGGGCGGAGGCGCTGCGTCGGGCGGAGGTGAGCCTGGAAGAGGTGGCCCGAATCGAGCTGCTCGCGCTGGAAGCGGGAGCTGGGACACAGACCGACTACCTCAGGGCGGAGGCCGACCTGCTCGCCATCCGCGCAGAGCTCGCGGGCGCCTCCTACGGCGAGGTCGTCGCACAGGCCGAACTTGCCCGGACAACCGGTGCGCTGACCCCCGACTGGGTAGCGACCAATGTGGAGAGCACACCATGAGCACCAGAACTCGGATCGTCCTGATTTCTCTCCCCGTGCTCCTCGTCCTGGGAGGGGTTTCCTGGGTGCTGCTTCGGCCTCGTGCCGACGCCGAGACCGTGCTGGAAGCCTCTGGCACGGTCGAGGCCACCGAAGCACCACTTGGATTCGCCGCGACGGGCCGGATCGATTCGGTCTTGGTGCGGGAGGGGGAACGGGTCCGCGCCAATCAGGACCTCGCGCGGCTGGATCGCGTGGAGGTCGAGGCGCGCCGGGACCAGGCGGCCGCACAGGCGAGTGCGGCCCGAGCCCAACTGGCGGAACTCACACGGGGGTTTCGCGCCGAGGAGGTCGCCCAGGCCGCCTCCGCTCTTGAGGCGGCTGGCCGGCGGTTGGACGACGCCGAACAAACCCTGGACCGCACCAGGACGCTGCACACCGGGGGGGCCGTCAGCCAGGAGGCGCTGGACCGCGCGCAGATTGCCTTTGATATCGCCCGGAGCCAGCGCGATCAGGCGGCGGAGCAGATGGGGTTGATGACGGCCGGACCCCGCCCGGAGCGCATCGACGGGGCCCGCGCCATGGTCGCCCAGGCTGACGCCGCCGTCCGCGCACTCGAGGCTGCCCTGGACCACCTGACCGTTCGCAGCCCCTTCGACGGCCTCGTCACGGCGCGCCACCGTGAGCCGGGGGAGATCGTCCCGCCCGGCGGCGCCGTGCTCACGGTCACACGATTCGATGATCGCTGGGTCCGGATCTATGTGCCGGAGGACCGGATCGGAGCGGTCCAGATTGGGGCGCCCGCCACCATCACGGCGGACACGTACCGGGACCGACGATACGGCGGGCAGGTCGTGTTCATCGCGAGCGAGGCCGAATTTACACCCAAGACCGTCCAGACCCAGGAGGAACGGGTCAAGTTGGTGTACGCGGTCAAGGTGCAGATCACGGATGATTCGCTCTACCAGCTGAAGCCGGGGATGCCGGCCGACGTCCGACTCGAGAGCCGCCCATGACCGAGACGTCAGCGGTGCAAGTCGTCGGCCTCGGGCGTCGCTTTGGGGCCGTCGTGGCGGTCGACGACTTGACGTTCGCGGTCGCGCCCGGTGAGTTGTTCGGGCTGCTCGGGCCCGACGGTGCCGGCAAGACCACGACGCTCAGGATGCTGGCCGGTGTGCTCCGGCCCACCTCGGGCGACGCGTTCATCAACGGGGTCAGCGTCGTGAAGAACCCCGAAGCGACAAAACACCAGATCGCGTACATGTCACAGCGCTTTGGCCTCTACGGCGATCTGACGGTGCTTGAGAATCTCACCTTTTACGCGGATCTGTACGAGGTCCCCTACCATGAACGACCGGCCCGGATGGAACGGCTGTTCCACTTCTCGAACCTGGGGCCGTTTCAGCACCGGCTCGCGGGCAAGCTGTCGGGGGGAATGAAGCAGAAGTTGGGGCTCTCCTGTGCGCTGATTCACCAGCCCCAGGTGTTGCTCCTCGACGAACCGACGTTTGGCGTGGACCCGATTTCTCGACGAGACCTCTGGCTCATCGTGCACGACATGGTGGCCCAGGGGGTGACGGTGGTCGTGAGCACGGCCTACATGGACGAGGCCGAACGCTTCGATCGCCTCGCCGTCCTGCACCAGGGCCGCCTGCTCGCTCTCGATTTCCCGAGTGCGTTGCAAGAGGCCAGGCACGGCGAGGTGCTCGCTGTGCAGGTCGATCGACCGCGCGCCGCGCGAGACCTGGCCCTCCAGCTGCCGTCGGTCCGGCGCGCGGCCATCTTCGGCGACCGGCTGCATGTGACCCTCCGCGACCGCGGCGAGGACGCGGAGCACCTCCGCTCCACGCTCACCAGCGGCGGGATGACGGTCACCGGCATCGACCCGATCGTCCCGTCGATGGAGGATGTGTTCATTGCCCTGGTTGCGGAAGGGAACGCGGCGTGACCGCCCGAGTCGCCAACGTGGCGGTCTCCGTGGCGGACCTCACCAAGCGGTTCGGTGCATTCACCGCCGTCGACCAGGTGTCGTTTCAAGTCGAACGGAGCGAGATCTTCGGTTTTCTGGGGCCCAATGGAGCCGGCAAGACCACCACGATCAAGATGCTCACCGGGCTACTCCTCCCCTCGTCAGGACATGGCACGGTCGCCGGCCATGACATCATGACCGACAGCGAGGCCATCAAGCACAGTATCGGCTACATGTCCCAGCTCTTTTCGTTATATGCAGATCTCACGGTGGAGGAAAACATCGGGTTCTTCGCCGGCCTCTACGGGGTGAACCGGGCTCGCCGCGGGGAGCGACGCGATTGGGTGCTTGAGATGGCCGGGCTCACCGAGCACCGCGCCCGGTTGACCGGAGAACTCCCGCTCGGCTGGAAGCAGCGTCTGGCGCTGGGCTGCGCCGTCCTGCATGAACCGCCGCTGCTCTTTCTCGATGAGCCGACCTCAGGCGTCGACCCCATTTCGCGCCGGCAGTTCTGGGATCTCATTGACGGCCTGGCCGAGAGTGGCACCACCGTGTTCGTGAGCACCCACTACATGGAGGAGGCGGAGTACTGCCATCGCCTGGCGCTGATGAACCGGGGTCGGCTCATCGCGCTCGACACGCCGCAGCGGCTTCGGGCCGGCATGGTGGAGCCAATCCTGAGCATCCGCACCGGCGATGGCCCCCGGGCCGTCGAGGCGCTGCAGGGCGATCCCGCCGTGCTCGACACCGGCCTGTTTGGCCGCAACGTCCACGCAGTGGTGCGGGACCTGGCCGAGGCAGAAGCGGTGATCCCCGAGCGGTTGGCCGCACGGGGAGTGGAATTGCTGGGTCTGGCGCCCATCGCCCCCTCCCTCGAGGATGTCTTCGTGGCGTTGGTCCGCGCCGAGGGGGGGGCGGTCGTTGACTGAGAGCCTGGGCGGCCTGAGCCGCATGCGGTTGTTCGCCATTGCGCGGAAGGAGATCATCCAGCTCCGCCGAGACTCCCGGAGCCTGGCGCTGGCCTTCCTGCTCCCGGCATTGCTGTTGGTGCTCTTCGGGTACGCGATCACCTGGGACGTCACCGACGTCCGCATGGCCGTCATCGATCAAGACGCCTCCGCGAGCAGCCGGGCCTTGGTCGAGGCGTTCCGAGCTTCCGGATACTTCACCGTCGACCTCCGCCCCGACCGCACCAGCGACCTCGGACCCCTGCTGGACCGCGGACGTGTGCAGCTTGGCCTGGTGATCCCCCCCGGCTTCGAAGCGGCACTGGGCGCGGGACGGTTGGCTCCTCTGCAGGCGATCGTCGACGGTAGCGACGCCAACACCGCCAGCATCGTCCTGGGCTACACCCAGGGAATCACCCGGTCATTCTCCTCCCGGCTTGGGGTGGCTGAAGGGGCTGGGCCGGCTATCCAGCTGCAGAGCCGGGTCTGGTTCAACGAGGAGCTGCGCAGCCGCAACATGATCGTGCCCGGCCTGGTCGCGGTGATCATGATGATTATCGCCGCCATGTTGACCTCCCTGACGATTGCGCGAGAATGGGAGCGGGGAACGATGGAGCAGCTCGCGGCCACCCCGGTCCAACGCATCGAAGTGGTCCTGGGGAAGCTGTTGCCCTATCTGGGCATCGGCCTGCTGGACGTGCTCCTGATCAGCGGGCTTGGTGTGGTGGTCTTCGGCGTGCCGTTCCGAGGCAACCCGCTCCTTTTCCTGGTGCTGAGCACCGCCTTCCTGGTCGGGGCCCTCGGCCTGGGGATGTTCATCTCGGCCGTCGCCCGATCGCAGCTGCTTGCCACCCAACTCGCCATGGTGGCCACGTTCCTCCCGGCGTTTCTGCTGTCCGGTTTCATGTACGCCATTACGATCATGCCCGCTCCACTCCAGGCCGTGACGTACCTGGTTCCCGCACGCTACTTTCTCGTCGTGACCCGCGGGATCTTCCTGAAGGGTGTCGGCATCGAAGTCCTCCGGGTCCAAGGGCTCCTGATGATCAGCTTCGGCATCCTCGGCCTGGTGCTCGCGACGCGCGCGTTCAAGAAGGTGATCGAATGAGCCCCGCGTGGAGCGCCAGCCTGGAGCGAGTCTGGGAATTGGTAAAGAAGGAATTCCTCCAGCTGTTCCGGGACCCGCGCATGTCCCGGGTGGTCTTCGTGGCGCCGCTGATACAGCTCCTCGTCTTCGGGTACGCGGTGTCCACCGATATCCGCGATACGACCCTCTTCGTCGTCGACCACGAACAGAGCCAGGCCTCGCGGGACTTGGTGACCGCCCTCACCTCTTCCGGGCACTTTCGCGTTTCCGGCCGGTCGGATCAGGCGCGTGACGCGGTGCGGGCGCTGGAGTACGGCGACGCCCTGGTCGCACTGGACATCCCGGTTGGCTTCACCGATGCGCTTCGTGGAGGCCGGCGCGCGCAGGTCCAGATGCTGTTTGATGGCACCAATTCGAACACGGCCACCGTGGCGATGGGCTACGCCGAGCGGATCGTGCAGGCGTTCGGGGCAGGCCTCAGCGGCGCGCCGCTCGTGCGGGGCGTCGATCTGCGAGAGCGCGCCTGGTTCAACCCTGACCTCAGCAGCAGGAACTACAACGTGCCGGCCGTCGTCGGCGCCATCATCCTGCTCGTTTGTCTGCTGCTGACCTCTCTGGCGGTCGTGCGTGAACGGGAGCTGGGCACGCTGGAGCAACTCATGGTGAGCCCGCTCACGCCCGGCGAGCTGATCGCCGGGAAGACCATTCCCTTCGCTATCATCGGCCTGGTGGACCTCACCATCGTCACGATCGTGGCCATCGTGTGGTTCGGCGTCCCGTTCGAGGGGAGCCTCGTCCCGTTGCTGGCGGCGAGTGTGCTCTACCTGCTTTCGGGCCTCGGCGTCGGGCTCTTGATTTCGACCGTCTCGGCCACACAGCAGGAAGCGTTCATGGCCAGCTTCCTGGTCTTCATGCCAGCCATTCTGCTGTCTGGGTTCATGTTCCCGGTGAGTAGCATGCCGGACGTGTTCCAGTGGCTGACGTACCTCAACCCGGTCCGGCACTACTTGATCATCGTACGCGGCGTCTTCCTGAAGGGTGTCGGGTTCCAGGCGATGTGGCCGGAATTCACGGCGCTGCTGATGCTGGGCGCTGCCCTGCTCGGACTCGCTGCCAGCCGGTTCGAAAAACGCACGAGTTGATGGCAACGACACCGGGGCCGCCCAGGTGTGGCCCCACCACAATCACGGAGGGTCACATGCGCGAAGGAAAGCGGAACATCGTCGCGGGCTTGACGATTCTGGCGGGATTCATGTTCTACGGCTTCGTGCTCATCTACCTGCGGGACTTCGCCCCCGACAAGGAGGCGTGGATTGCTTCCTACGGAGCGGGGAAGCACTTTGAGTCCCGCCTGGCGCACGCGCACGGCAATCTGTTTGCCCTGCTGAATGTCGTCTTCGGGTTCCTCCTTCTCCGGCTCCCGCTGACTGGGCCGCAGGCACGCTGGATCTCATGGTTGGTGCTGGTTGGGCTCCTCATGCCAATCGGGATTCTGGCGGAGGTGCTGCTCGGCGTGCCGCCGATCCTCGTCCTCGTCGGAGGCCTTTCGATGCTCGTCGGCACGGCATGGCTGGGGGTCGCGGTGGCCCGGCTTCCGCACCCGGCACATTCTGATGCGGGCATGCGCCCATGACCAGGACTCCTGCCACGCGGATCATGCAACGCGCTGTCGCGACGGTCGCCCTGCTGTTCGGCCTCATGACCGTCATTGCGGGGGGGCGTATCGCCGTTGGCCTGGCCGATCCGGGATACGTGGTGTTCCGCCCGTTGCTGCTGTACAACACGGCCATGGGTTTTGCCTACTTGGCAGCGGGGGTGCTGCTGTGGCGCAACCTCCGCCAGGGGCGCGTGGCTGCCGGCGTGATTGTAGTCCTGAACGTGATGGTGCTGGCGGGTATCATCGCGATCTTCGCAGGCGGTGGCGCGGTCGCGCCGGACAGCCTGCGGGCCATGTCGCTTCGGACCGTCGTTTGGTTGGCGCTCTTTGCCGCGGCGACATACCTGCATCGGCTCCGGAGCAACCGCCCGGCCGCCGCCCTCGAGGGATGACCAACAATGGCGCCGATGGTGTCGCGGTGGGCGGCAACGGTGGTGGCGCTTGCGCTGTCGTTGTTCGGTGGTGGCGGGGCCTCGGCGCAAGTGGGGCTCCCGGCTGGCGACCTCTTCCAACCGCTAATGGCCAGTCCGAGGCAGCCGCGGTTTTCGGCGAGCTACCTCTGGGCCTCCTCCCCATTGCGGGATACCCGGGTCGGCGCCACGGCGTTCGGCGCGGACATCGGCATTGTGCGCTGGGGCGGCGCGGCCGACGGGCCAGGCGTGCAGATCGGCCTGGCTGGTGGCGTGTTCGCTCAATTCGACATGGAGTCTCCGTCCACCGATCTCATGAACGCCGACTACATCATCGGCATCCCGGTCTCCTTCCGGACGCACAGGTTCACAGGTCGCGTGCAATTCTATCATCAGAGCTCCCACTTGGGAGACGAGTACCTGATTCGGTACCAGCCCGATCGCATCAACCTCAGCTTCGAGGCGATCGAGCTCCTGTTCTCGGGCAACTTTGGTCCGTGGCGAGTCTACGGCGGAGGCGAGTACCTCGTGCACCGTGAGCCGGACACACTGCGGCCGGGGGTGTTGATCGCAGGCCTCGAGTACCGGGCCGTGCATCCCGTCCTGCGTGCCGGGGACGTTGGCGCGGCCCGCTTCGTGTTGGCGGTGGACGCCCGGTTCTGGGAGCAGCACGCCTGGGTTCCGGGGGTGAGCGGGAAGGCTGGCCTGGAGTTTTCGCCGCATGGTGCCAGCGAGGACAGTGGGCGGCACTGGAGCATCCTGGTCGAAGGGTACAGTGGGCCGTCACCCTACGGTCAATTCTACGACGAAGATATCGCATCCCTCGGACTGGGGTTGTATTTCTGGTTGTGAACTGTTTGGAGGTGTATGTATGGACAACGCCGTCGGGCTCGTGCAGGCGTACCTGCACGTCAACGGCTTCTTCACGGTCACCGAGTACCCGGTGCTCGAAGCGCTCGAGGGTGGGGGCGTTCAGAGTGCCACCGATATTGACATCATCGCCCTCCGACTCCCCCGTGCCGGAGGGCTGGTCACCATCGGATCGGGCCGTGGTGCCGACTTTCGACCAGACCCGGCCCTGGGCGTAGCGACGGACCGAGGCCACCTGCTCATCGGAGAGGTCAAGGAAGGAGCGCCCACCCTGAATCGGGGAGCGACCAATCCGAAAGTCCTGAGGGCAGTTCTCTCGCGCTTCGCGTGCTGTTCCACCGATGCCGTGGCGAGCGCCGTTGACAGATTGCTTCAGAACGGGGAAGCAACGGTCGACTCGGGTATCGGGCTCGACGTCAGGTTGATCGCCTTCGGGACCGGCCGGCCCACTGGGCGTAGCCGGTCCCGTGTGGTGCAGCTGGATCACGTGGTCGAATTCCTGCATGAACACCTGAACCGTCATTGGGACCTGCTGCGCCACGCACAGATCAAGGATCAGACCTTCGGCTTCCTGGTCATGCTGGAGAAGGCCCGGCGACGAGGTCGGAAGCGATCGACGAACATCGCCGGAAAATAAACCCCTCACAACGCCCCAGGAGATTGTATGCGCACTGCCATGATCGTCCTTGCCCTCTGGACCGCGGCCAATACCGTGTGGACCGTCCGCGCCGTCACCCGCGCACCGGAGACCGCGACCGTCACCACTGAGTCCGCCGACGGCCGGACTGCGGTCCCACTCCCGATCGAGGCCCGGGACGCCGTGCTTGCCGAGATGCGTCTCATGCTGAGCTCGGTGCAGGGGGTCCTGGCCGGCGCGGCGCAGTCCGATACGGCAGCCATCCAGCGGGCCGCCGCCGCGTCCGGGCTGGTGATGGCCGCCGATCCGACACTCGAGAAGATCCTCCCCGGCGGCTTCCTCCAATACGGCATGGCGACGCACCGCGCCTTCGACTCCCTGGCCGCGAATGCCTCCGCAGGGCCCGCCGCGGCGATTCAAAGCCTGGCGGCGATCACGGGGACCTGTGTAACCTGTCACGCCGCCTATCGGCTGGAATTGAAATAGCGCCGGGGGACCCGGGAACAGTGTGACCGAGGGCGGCGATGCGCCGCATCAGCTTCTCGGCCCGCTCGGTGGTGGGGTGATTACATTTTCCTGACGCTCACACTCACCCACGTCACCAAGCGCTTCCCGGGCGGCGTCACCTGCCGACAACTACTCGTCGTACATGTTGAGGTGGCGGTCGGCGGAAGCATCTTTCAGTCGAGGTTCGTCAGCTCGCGGAACGGCTCCTCGCTCTGGTGGGCCAGGGTGGCCTTCGCAGGCCGCCAGTACGCCGGCGGCGGCGGCGGCGGTCACGGAGCAGGCCAAAGGATAACTTCTGGGTCCGTTTGACGGACTTTTTCTCCGGACTTTTGTGCAAGGGTGGCTGGACTTTTCCACTGGACTTTTGCGGGGTATTTGACGGGGCTTTTGAGGGTAGCAAGCTAGCCAAGTAGGGGTACAGGGAGCTGTCAGCCACCCGCTTTAGTGCCTTCCAGCTACCAGCGCGCCCTCGTCTGCTGCATGCGCTGGGAGGGCGGGCGCCAGGCAAGATTGGCTAAGATTGAGGAGCCGCCTCACCGTTGAGATGCGAGAAGAGCGCCGGCTCCACTTCCACAAGAATGTGGAGGGCTTGTACTCGACGCTCGAGTTCCCAGCGATAGGCCGGGAGTTTCGCAGGATCGAACTCTCCACCGATTCCAAGCATGCCAGTTTGCGACAACAGAAGGTTCGCGCTTACCGTGAAGAACGAGGCATGGCTATGAGGGTCGTAGAATGAAGCAAGCTCCATGAATGCCCTCCAGCGATCTCCATCGATACTTAGAAGCTTGCGATTGCGCTGCCTGTTCACAAGTTCAAGCGCGGTATGGTATGGAAACGTCTTGTGATTCCTGCACAATCTGTCATACGCGTCAATCCCAGGGTGCGAAAATAGCAGACAAAGCGCAGTCGCCTCTGTAAAGTGACGCATTAGATGACCCGCGGCTGCTAGGTACCCCGCTAGCAGAAGTTGTGATGAACTCAGGACACAGTTCAACGCCGTATAGTAGAACGCTACGATTGTGGCTCGTCGACGATCCGGCGCGACTTTCTGGTCCAGACGTCGATACGCTTGGAATCCCGCCAGCAGTGCTTGGACGAGAGCCTCAATCTCAGTTGGAAACGTATTGCAGAATCGAAGGCGGGTTGCAGCGCCATCGTCGAGGAGGAGCGCCCGAAGCTCCTCCGCATTGGGATCGTCTGGAAGTGGTGAGATTGACATAGCGCTCGGCGACGTCAGCACCCGTCCCCGCACGCCGACCGTCCGCGGAGGCCCTCGATTCCTTCCCAAGTGACTAGAGGGACCATGACCAGGGCCGCCGCAGGGTCCGCCCACCACCAGCCCACCAACACGTTAAGCAGGAGCCCACACAGAAGGATCACGGAGAGATAGACGCAGATTAGCGTCTGCTTTGCTTCAGCCGCCAGCGCCCCACTCTGCAATTGAACGGCAATAGTCCGCTTTGCGAATGAAAGGTACGGCATGATGATCAGAGACAGCACCGCGAGCAGAACACCAAACCACGATCGGTCCGGGGCGGTCCGACTTGCCAGCGCTCGAAGGGACTCGACACTCACATAGGCTGCGAGTGCTAGGAAGGACACGCCGATCAGTCGCAGGGCAACCCCTTCTACCCGCTCACGGCGAATTGGGTCCGCGTCGGCTTGTAGCCGCCAGAGGGCTGTTGCTCCCGCGCTCACTTCTATCATGCTGTCGATGCCGAACCCCACCAGCGCGATGCTGCCAGCGACCACACCTGCCCCGATCGCAAAGATCCCTTCAAGGCTGTTGTACGCGATGGTGGCGTAGTTGAGCTGTCGACTCCGCCGAACAAGTGCGGGGCGGTCGAGGGGTAGCAGTGCGCTCATTCTTAACACCTCTGAACAACTGGCGACTGCATAACGAATGGCGCATCAGCTGCGAGGGCGCTCGCGGCTGACGCCGGCGCGTCCAGCGACCGACACTCTAGGCACTCCTGTCCCAAAGCCCGAACCGCCGAATTCGTCGATACGCGTACCAGGGTAGGACGGTTCACTGATTTGCCCGCTTGGCCAGTCGCTCTTCCCCGCGACTCATGAGATACCACCACTCCGTACCATCGGCTCGCTCGAGTCGGCGCGCACCCACTTCATGAAGCAGTTGGCGAATCGATTCGTCAGTATACCCGCCGATAGGCCGCTTCAGCGCCGCGTATGAACGATCCGTAAAACTCTCGTGGCTGAGCATGTCGAGGAGCAGGCCCTTGACTACCTCCCGACTCTGATGCCGGAGGAGGAACATCTCTTTGGTGTGGGCGAACTGCCGCATCTGCAGGGCGTAACTGAAGAGGCCGGTGAGCGCTCCACCAACCACAACGCCAATGATCGCCCATTCAGCATCCGACACTTGTTCCTCCTTGTCTGCCGCCCAGCAAAAAGGCACTTCTGCGCCGGGGGCGCTCGTGCTGGCGCCCATAACAATTAATCGTTGCGGAGACTGCACCCACGTTAGACCTTGACGGACGGGTCTGTGATCGTCCCGCAACGCATGCACAAGAACGATCGCCGCCAGCCTTCCAAACCTCTCGAATACTCAACTCGCTCCCGCTGATAGGCTGCCTCATTGATGGCTTGGTATGGAGCTTGAAGGAAATACCCCACTACGAATACTCCGACACCAATTACGGTTCCAATAAGCAAAGTTGTCGCGAGGATGGTAAAGAGCGTGGCCGCCAGGCAGACGAATACCCACCCAAATCTTATCGGCTCCGAGGGCTCGGTCGGTGGTGCGGAAAGTGCTGACAGCTGAGATTGTTGGGAACTGGAAGTTACCGCCCCAGCCGCGCCAATGGCCGACTTTCCGCTCCCGCCCCCGACACCCACAAATCCTGTAACGCTGCTAGATACCGACTTTCCATCGGCGTGGACGAGGGGCAGGAGCTTCACGTCCGCACTTCCACAATTGGCGCAATGTCCGAGGTTGTGGAACTCACCTGCGCCGCCCGAAAGTGGGGCAAGGGGCTGCACAGTGGCGGATGTGTCCTCGATAGACGGGACTCTCATCGGGCGACCGCAGTGAATGCAGGCGGGAGCCGTGCCAGAGACATTCTTTCCGCAATCCGGGCAAATGACTAGAGCCACTCGACGCCCCCCGCGTGCTTGTGGGACCTCACGCACGATGATCCAGTTTGTGAATCTTCTTTAATCGTGTCCTGCGGTGTCGGCCGATAGACCGTTCCCAGTGGTAGCGCCTGGCCCTTGTTCCAACCTGAGCATACCCCGTCAATCTTACGTCAATCACTCGCAATGCAAGCCGGAAGCTTGCTGGCCAGCCCGATATCTGATGTCGGAATTCCATGGGGGGGGGATACGCTCCAGACCTAGACCGGCTTCGTCCTCAGGCGGCGGCGTAGGTGTTACAGAGCAGGCGAGTGAACAAGAAATCGGTCTCTATCTCTATACCCCCGACACATTTGAGGGGTATAGAGATATCTCGCTCAGAGTGTCAGTTTCGTTGCCCCGGCCCTCGCCAAAAAGAAGCGACCGAAGCACCATGCTGCGATGCTCCGGCCGAGCCTTCTGCTCCCAAAACAGACCGCACTAAAGCTGCGACTCCGACTTGACGATTTGTGTTCGTATGCGTAACGCGACCCGACAGCCTGTTAGGTCGGCGCTTACCTGCAAGCTACCTGAAACTTGACCCAATTTGTGTCGGGGCCACTAACCAGTACGACCCTGGGATTCTCACCTTGAACCACACAGTCGGCGGGGATGCTTTTGAGTTGGATTGTGTGGGGGCCGTGCGGCACACCGAAGAAGCTCGTGTACTGTCCGACCGCCAAAGGAGCCCCTGTTGTTCCGCTGTCGGCGTCCACGTAGTACAGATGTAGGGAATCGATGGGCCCGGTCGTAAGCTCCGTGAAGACTAAGACCCCGTCATCGTCACCCGCCGCCATAGAAGGCAATGACATCGGCTTCGAGGTTGAGTCCAAGTGCTGACCCCACGGCACATAGACCCCTTCAGCGGGCGCGGTTGCCACTGCGGGCTTGCCGGTTTCCATCTTCGGCGCGTCCTCAGCTCTCATGCATCCGAGCCCGAGCCCGCAGGCGAGGGTCAGGCCGATGCAATACTTGGCATTCATCTCAACCTCCCTATTGAAGGGTGTGGTGGAGGTACATGTGCCGGCACGACTCAGAACATCACTTCTCTATCGACCACAGCATGGACAACCGGGGTTCAGGGGCCCGACTTCCATCCGTTCGGCAGTCCGCACGCCCTCGACAACGAGCTCTGCCTGAGGGCCTCCTTTGAGAAAGGAGTTGAGCTCGGCCATGAAGGACTGGCGTTCAGAAGGGTCGAGCGACATAAAGCCTCGGAGAACCACGGCTATACGGTGCTTCATGATGCATACCTCCTTGGAAAGGATCCACAAATTGGGCAATCACCTGGTGAGAGGGACAGCGGGACCAATCGACATCCTGCGCAGGAACGCTGAAAGTGTCGTAGCCCAGCCCGCATCCCGTAGCGCTTCTCAGCTTGGCTTGGCGACATCCGGAGATCTGTCTCAGTTCTAGACGCATTCTCCGCATCGAGGAGGGCCACGATGCTTTCGAGGCCTCCTCCCCCGCGCTTTGCAAGTTCTTGAAAGCGACGGGAGAGTCTATAGTTGTCCACCATGGACAGCTTGTAGTATTCGACTTTCGCCGTCCATGCAAAAACCAATGCCCCAAGCGAGAGCAGGAGCTGGGTAACGAGTACAACCCCTCCAATCCAGAGCAGTACTGGGAGAGCCCGATCCTTGAGCCCAAAGGAGAGGGCTACGCCCCCGACGAGGAGGGGAACTGCTAGCCCTGTGTAGGTGATCGCATCGAGTCCGAACTTCGGCCACCAAAGCCGGCGCTCGAAAATGGCGGCAGTGGCGAACGTCTTAAATGCTTCGTCCGAACAGTGCTGGCGAAGGAGATCCATATCTGGCAGAATTGAGTCACTCATCCCTACCACCTGAGAGGGAGGGGGGCCGTCAATGTGGTAGTGTCACTAGCAGCTGAATCGTAACCCCACATTCGGCGTTCTTCACAGCCAATATGCCCGTGATCGACCGAAGCGCTAGCCCAGCGACCTGAGTCTCGTGGCAACCGCATCCGTCACTCTTGTTTCCCCGCTCAGCATACCAATGAGCAACTTCAGCGTCTGGCGGCGTGGGCGCACCCTTCCCTTCCGGTACCGATGAATGAGGCTCCCCGAGATACCCGTCGCCTCGGCCAGCTCCTGGGCGGAGACTGTTTGCAGCATCGGCAACCACACCGCCTCCCACGCCGTGGCCCCTGGGTTCTCATGGATCTCCTGTACTTCCTCCAGCGCCTGAATCTCTCCGCGTAACACGGCCTCCAGCTTATTGGACTCCTTGCCCAGCCGAAAGAAGTAGAGGGGTGTGACATGGCGCCGCTCCAGGAGGCCGACGGTCCTCCCCGTCACTCGGGCGCCTCCCGGTGCCGCGCTTTTTGACTCTGGGTGGGCACCGTGGTCCCGGATGACGTCCGCGACTGATTTGACCCGGGCGACGTGGTTCGACGTGGTCGGGCTCGTAGTGATGTAACAGGAAACCATGCTGTGGGTGTCGTGCCAAGGCTGTGCTTCCCACCTCCGGGCATCGCGCTCAAATGGGGCGATCAGGTGGCACGATGAGGCGTTGGCCCCTGCTGGCTCGCCCCCCGCTACCACATAGCCCGTCAGGGCAAAGTTGAACGGCTTCACCTGGTCACCATAGGCCCGGTCGCGCTGGCCTTGGTGCAGGGGCCGGAGGAGCGCGGGGCTCGTAAACCCGTGCCGCGCCACGGCGGGGCGGGATGTCCAGGAGGGTAGCGGGGGCGCTTTCTGGCCCCGCGCGGCCAGGATCTGGTGCCGCCACACGGCCTCGATCCACGCCGGGACGCCACTTGGGCCTCGCTCGGTCTCCTCCGGATCGGTCGGGTTGAGGAGGTGCCCCAGGCCATGTTCGGACGCCTTGACGATCTCCGGCCCGTCCGGCCCCTCGACAAACAGGCAGTACCGCTTGGCCGAAATGCCGAAGCAATGGAGCTGGATCTGTTGCCCGTCCCGGAAGTTGGCGTCCTCGACCTTGAGGAGCGACTCGGGCACGGCGGGGCCATAGGGCTTGAGCGCGTCCAATCGGTGGACAATGGCCCGGACCTGCGCCCACGACAGCGTCTTGACACCGGGTTCTCCCGCCGGGCCCCGCTCAGGCCCACCCGGACAGGCCACGAATCCCCCCGCCTCGGCGGCGACGATGGCCATGGAGTCGGTATCGCACATGGCGTAGGTGCCGCCCTGCTCGCGGACCAGTGCTTCCAGGAGCGCCAGGAGGAGACGCGCGGCCCCGGTGACCAGTGAGGCCATCGGCGGGAAGAGGTATTCCCCGGCCTGCTCGGGGCGCGGGCTCTCGACCGTGAAGCGACTCGACCCGCCAATCACCTGGACAGGGAGGGTGGTGCCCTCCCGGAGATCTTGCGGATTCATCTCGGCCAGAATGCCGTAGCCCCCGCTGTTGGCGATCACCTTGAGCAGCCCCCGGAGCCGTTTCTGCTCCTCCTCGGGGAGCGAGTTGTCCCGCTTGATCTCGGCCCGCGCCTCGCCCAAGGTCCGGAATACGTCCCCGACGCGGGGATCGAGCGGCACCTGGCCCCGCAGTTTAACTGCGCGGAGCGTGGGAGCCGTGCCCCTCGCCTCCAGGGTGACGGCCTTTAGGATGCGTGGGACGCGCCCGGTGAGCAGGACCGACGCCGCCAGGTCGAACCCGGAGTACCAAATAGGCTCCCGAGAGGTGAGGCGGTTGACCCCGATCCCGAAATTGTCCGACCCGGTGGCGTACTGGGCCCGTACCGGGAGGATGTCGTCATGGGGGACCACACGGGCCAGAAACCGCAGCTGGGGCCAGAGCGAGGGGTCGAGGCAGGTATTGAGCGTGACCCCCGCCAGCGTCCGGCGCGCCACCGCGGTGCAAGCGACCGGGTGGAGCGACCCCGCCGTCAGCCATTTCTCAAGTTGGGCCAGCGACTGGACCGACGGGTACATCGACAGGAAGTCGGTGTAGACCACCGGGACGCTGGTTCGGATGATGTGGCACTCGGTGCGTCCCCCGTAGTACCCCTCCATGGCCGCGCCGTGGACCCAGTCGGGCACCGCCTGGGCGCGGGTGCCCACCGGCGTGATGCCCATCTTCCGCAAACAGGCCTTGGCCAATGACGCCGGGGACTGCACCTGCCACGGGTCGACGTCCAGCTCGTGCAGATCCAGCTCGGCGCGGAGCGCCTCCAACAATTCTTGCGTCACCCGGAGGTCCTGGCGGTTGTAGTCGATGTACGTGGCCGTGAGCCGGGCCGCATGGTCTCCCTCCGTCTTCTGGTGCGGCGTCCGAAACGTCTTGGCCGCACTCGCCAGGGAGTGCGACTGATCGGTCAGGGCGAAAGCCAGGGTACGGAGATCCAGGAACAGGCTTGGGATACGTTTGGAACGCGCGCCCTTGGGCCCTTTCCCCACAATCTTGTTCAGGCACCGTGCCCACCCGAACCGGGCCCGCTTGCTGTCGTGGTGCCGGATGAGGAGGCGCGGGCGGTAGGGGTGCTCCTCCCGTTCGCCGGTCTTCGGGTTGAACCAATCCCAGAGCGGGAACGAGAACCCGCGCGCGAAGTACCGGGCCTCTCCTCTGGGACGGGTCTCACCCCAGCCGATGGCCAAACGGGACAGGTCAAACGGCAGGTTGAACCCGCAGACGAGGGTCAGCCCGTCCCGCACGGCCGGCCACAGCACATGGTCGAGGAATTCCCGGCGGGAGTACAGCGCGAGGGGCGAGCCCGCGAGGAGCGTGGTGTCCGCCTGGTGGTCCCGCACGTAGTCTTGCAGCTCCCGAACCTCGGCGGGCGCCAGGTCATCGTCATGGAAGAGGCCCTCCTCGATGCACTCCGCTCGTGGGCCGGGTTCGCCGCCGAGTGCCCACCGACAGAGCCGGTAGCTCCCGAAGCGGAGTCGCTGGATGGCATCCACGGTCGTTTCGGTGTCGATCAGCAGCACCAGGTCAGGCCACCCCTTGGCCCGGCGTCCCTTGGGCTTCGATGGGGGCCGCTCCGCAGGCGGGGCCGATCCCTTGACGGGGGCCATGAAGGCCCGGAGCCCCACGAAGACCGGGTCCGGGCCGTGGTCGTGTGTCACGGGAGCGCCGCCGCGAACAAGGGCGCGTGCTGCTTGTACCACTCGGGACCGTGCATCTGGGTAAGCCACGCCAGGTGCTGGCGCAGCCACTGAATCACCCGGTCGAGGTACCCGACGATGGTCTTCGCGAAGTCCCGGACCGAGTAGAGGATCATCAGGATGTAGGCCACCGGGTTCTCGGGGGCGGCCTTCAGGATGTCTTGCGGGATCGCGAGTTGCTGGTCG
The DNA here is from genome assembly GCA_041390145.1 of Gemmatimonadales bacterium. NCBI lineage: Bacteria > Pseudomonadati > Gemmatimonadota > Gemmatimonadia > Gemmatimonadales > Gemmatimonadales bacterium. The sequence goes on from JAWKQM010000005.1 coordinate 127,260, forward strand.
CTCAGCTCCCGGTGGAGGTTGGCGGCGATGTCGATGGTCACTGGGGACACCTTTCGTGAGAAAATGTGGTGGGCTTCCATCACCGATCGACGGTGAGCCCAGCTACCGCATTGGTAACAACGCCAGTCATCGCCCCAGGCAGTCAGGACGACCCGGTTGTTGGTGCCGCAGACGGCGCAGCGCGCCTCTTCGGGGATGCGCCGCCACCGTGCCGCCTCGCGCAAGGCGGCGTTGCCTGCCTCAGCCATGGAATGCCATCCTTTCGCCCGCTAGAGGGCGTAGATCTCGTAGTCGGGGAGCACGTCCGCCTGGTAGAGTCGAGCGAGTACCCGCATGTCGGTGATGAAGGGGAACGCCTGCTTGCCGCCCGTCCGAAGCGTCTTGCCTCGGAATGGTTTGAGCGCGCCCACGTTGCCGTCGAGCGCCTGCCTGACGGCAGCGTGGTAGGCCCCGAGCTTGGAGGCGGCGCGCGAGTCGTAGATCGGGACTGAAATGACCCCACGGACCGTGGTCACCTTCATCTGGCGCACCAGCTTGTCGAATCTCTTGGCGACGTAGCGCCGGCCCACCTTGCGGACGGTCGGTCCTCCCCAACTGCGGACCGCCTTCGACGTCAGCCCGACCTCGCGCGCCGCGCGCGCCAAGGAATAGCCCTCCCGCCGCATCAGGCTGATGCCCTCCAGGGCTCGGCTTCGGGCGTGCGCCTCGTCTGGAGACAGGGCGCGCAACCGGGACTCCGAGTAGATCGGCCGCGCGGTGCGGATCGGGGGCGGCTTCTTTCGACGCTTCGGCGATGGTTTGGCTGGTCGTTTCTTGGGAGGCATCTCATCCCCCCACTTTCGCCGTCACCTGGACATAGCATGTCCAGTCGGTTTCGTCCGGTTCGCTGAACGAGAGCGCCTTCCTCGGCGCCAGTGCCTCGCCCTCGCCCAGGTAGTAGATCGGGATCTCAGCAGCTTGGGCCAACTCGAGGTCGCCCCAAACGCCGCGCCCGATCATGCCGCCGGGGAGGCTGAGAAATACGAAGGCCTGAGTGCTCGCGATGGTGGCCGCCCGGCGACGACGCCAATCATCGACGTCCTCGTAGTACTTGAGGGCTTCCAGAATCGTCACCCCGGGCAGGTGGGACCGGATCCGATGCAGGGATGCGTCGTACTCCCGGGATCCCCGGAGGCCGAGCGGGGCCGAGAGGTAGATGGTGCCGCGGAACCGGACTGCCGCTGTTCGCCGGGCGGGCCGGGCGCTAGGTTTCTTGGTGATTGAAGACATTGTGAATTCCTTCAGAAGTGAGCGCCACCGGGGTCCAGCCGGGGGCGCTTTTGTTTAGGCCGCTGGTTGCGACCGTGCCCCGTGATTGGGGATCGACGGCAAGGATTCGGCGTCGATGTAGAACCGTCCGAACTGGTCGCGACCGCCGACCAGCTCCTGCCGGAAGACCCGCTCCCGGACTTGGTGATAGGTGAGTCCGAGCCGCAGGGCGGCCTCGGAGAGGGGGATACGCGTCGACATAGGCACTCCTTCGGTAAGGGGTACCGAACAAACAAACATCATGGTATCTTTGGGACAATCCAAATGGGGCACTATTGGAGGGTATCCCGATGCCAGCACGTCGAGTTCATAGAGGGAAATCTGGGTGGAAGGACGACCCGTATGTGGTCGTCAATCCTCGCTGCCTCGCCGCAGCGATTGAGGCTCGTGGTTGGACTGTCCAAAAAACAGCGAAGGCGATTGGGAACGCCTCGCAGACCTTAGATCACCTGGTGAAGGGCGAGCGGGACAAGCGATGCCGCCAGAGTCGAAGGGAAGCGCTGGCGAAGGTGCTGGGTGTCTCGCAGGAGTGGCTCGCTGGAACGGGCATCGCTGTCCCTGAACTTTCTCAACTGCCCCGACACCTTGCGCACCGCCTGTCGCCCCGAGCCCAGTTTGCCGTAGGTGAGTTGTTCCGAAAAGCGAAGGCGGCCTTGGCCCGTGATATCCGTGAGCCAGGAGTGTTAGCTGAGATGCAGAACCACGGCTGTTCGAAGGAAATCCTACAGATGCACCTCTTTACTTGGCTCTTCCACCTCGTGCGTCCGAACCTGTGGAAGTCCCAGTTGACGACCTTTAGGGGTGATGCGGATCTGGAGGGACCGTCCCTCACCGAAGTGCCGGGGCTCCTCAAGGACATGGCACCAGATCGATCCCACCGGGAGGAGTCGGCGGAAGTTGGGCTGATCCAGGCGTTAGAGATCGCGCTGGAACCGTGGTTTAGTGGTGAAGCCAAACTGGATTATGACCGTCTCCGCGTCTTGGTGGGGTATGACCGCGCGAGCCCTCCCCCAGGCCCGCCGCACCCTCGCTATCAGGGGGTCGAGAGTAGTCCCGTCAGGATGATCCCGCAGATCGCCTTGGGATTGAAGACGTGAAGACCGCACCAGGTGGTGCCCGGCCTCGGGACGGCATCCTGACCCTTTCGGGCCACGGTGTCCGAGTGAGCGTCAATCGGGGGTACCTCACAATCGAAGATGGACTCGGGGAGGAGCGCTACGGGGCGCGATTCAGCCGGATTGACCAATCCCTCAAGCGGCTCGTCCTGATCGGGTCAGCGGGTTCGGTCACGCTCGACGCCCTCCAGTGGCTCCACGACGTCGGGGTGCCCCTCATTCACCTCAAGCGGGATGGGACGCTGCTCTTCGTGGCGGCGCGGTCCGGGACCGTTCTCCCAGCCCTGCGACGGAATCAGGCCATGGCAAGGGAAACCGGCTTCGCGGGTCGCATCGCCGAAGACCTCATCCGACGAAAGGTTGAGGGCCAGCTCGCCCTTCTGGACCGACTGCCCCCCAACCGTGACGCGCGCCCCGCCTTGGGGCGCGTCTTGGCTCAGTTAGCGTCTACCTCGACGTTGGAGCAGGTGCGAAAGCTGGAGGCCGTGGCGGCGGGCGCCTATTGGAAGGCATGGCGGGACGTGTCGATCCCCTTCGCCAGGGGAGATGCCAAGCGCCGCCCCGCCTACTGGCGACAGTTCGGGACGCGGGTCTCCCCACTGACCGGTGCCGGGGCCCGGAAGGCGGTCAACCCGACCAACGCCATTCTCAACTACCTCTACGCTATTCTGGAAGCCGAGGCCCGGATTGCGGCCCTGTCCGTGGGCGCGGACCCGATGCTGGGCTTCATTCACACCGACCAGCGGAACCGGGACTCCCTGGCGTGTGACCTGATGGAGCCCGCCCGTCCGCGTGTCGACGCCTATGTCCTGGATTTGTTTGAGCGGCGGGAGTTTCGGAAGGAAGACTTCTTCGAGCTGCCCGACGGGCAATGCCGACTGATGCCACCCCTAACCGAGGAATTGATCAAAACGGGAGCACGGTGGGCGCGGTTGGTCCTGCCTGAGGCGCAGCGTGTGGTCGCTACCCTCCTGGAATCGAAGAGCAATGCCGCACGGGCCAAGACCCCTTACCGTGCCGATGGGCGACGGACCGCTGGGAATCCGATGGGAGGCCAAGGCGTCTCCACGCGCCCGAGGCGAGGGAGCCGGGTGGTTACCCGGGAGCACAGAACCCTCACCCCGATCCAGGCGGGGGAGGCACCGGACCCCCGACGGGGTGCCGAGGCGGGAGCGAAGCGCCGGGTGGCGATGCGGCAGATTGCTCGGGACAACAAGCGGTGGGGTGCAGGGAAGGCCCCGACGGATCCGGATGCGTTCCGGGCTGAGATCCTACCCAAGATTCAGGGCGTACCACTCAAGGTCTTGGTGGAGGCTACCGGATTAACGAAGAGCGCGTGTTCACGGATTCGGGCAGGAGAGACGGTGCCGCACCCTAGACATTGGGCAGCGTTCGCCAGCCACGGGTCGGGAGGCTAGCGGGAAATCTCTTGGAGTCAGTTGACGCTGTGTTGAGGGGTGCCTTCCAACTTGGGGGCACCCTTTTACCTGGAGAGCAACGTGGAAGGCATGAGCTGGCCGGATCCGTGGGATGTGTGGGGATGGGAAAATCACGCCTCAGCAGGCGAACCTCAGAAACAGGATTCCAGCGCTCCTACTCACCCATCGGACGAGGTCATCGATTCGGCCCGAAGGGGAGTAGAAAGTCCCAGAGGGAAGATTCAGGCAATGCGGTCCCCCCCCCCCCTCAATTCGAAGGGACCACGAGGCGGCCAGTAGTGACCGCCTCGAAAACCGAGTCCGAAGGTTTGAGACGCGGTGTGCCCCTTCCCGGCCCAACTAGTTGCCGAGCTTCAATGTCGCGTCTAAGGTGTAACTGCCCGCATCAAGAATGCCGTAGAGCTCCGTCCCACCGGCGTTCCAAGCCATGTCGCGAATAAATGTATCCGCAACCTGGTCGAACGTTATTGTGCCGGTTTCAGCATCATACGTATAGCTTCCATCGAGGGCAAGCGTTTCCTCCACGCCTGACTCTGAATATGCAGCAGGAATAACTATGCTCCCAGTTGTCGTCCCGCTGTCAGTGAGAATGAGTGAGATCTGTGCACCACCGGCAATAAGGTCGGTAGTTGTGCCCGCTTCCTTCACTGTCAACTTTGTAGCGTGATAGGGGCCTACAACAGTGGGGGGCGGCGCGGAGTTGCTATTGATGCCAGTGGGTGACGGACTACTCTCACCGCATCCGGTGGCCACGCAGAAAGCGGCAAAGATGGCGAGCCTCGTGCGGGTCAATGTTGGGGCGCGCATTTATGAACCTCCAGCGAAAAGAGTGTACCGCTGCAGCGATTCTAGCATTTCCGACACAGAATCGTCCTAAAAATGTAATTGAACCCCACCTGTAAGCTCGAAGTCGTCGAGCGCGCCTCCGTATAGATCGTCACTCCAGTAGCCTCCGGTGGCGCGGAGTGAAACCTTCGGGGAGAGTTCTACACCGAGCCCGAGGGTAAACCCAATTGCGAATCCAGTGGGCTTGTCTTCAATTCCCGAATAAGGGTCAGACAACGCATCAGTATTGACCGTCAACCCAGCAGAATGTACCACGCCAATTCCGATCCCCGCTTCCGGGGAGATCAGATCTATTACAGCAATACCACTATGAGCAAAGGGTCGATTTGAGACTGCTACAGCGGTGAGATAACCTCGCCAGAGCGTTTCTGATCCATTTGGTTCAAATTCAGGGCCGCGAGGTACTTCCCCGATCGATGCCATGGAGAGGCCTACTCCGATGCGTAGCCAAGGCAAGACCTCCCGCCCTCCGCGTAGTATGAAAAGTGGGTAGGTCTCATCTGCGCCAGCATCGTATTCGACGACTCCAGCCTCGAAGGACACTGAGTTCTTCTGTGCCATAGCATTGTTCGAAACTGCAATCGAAGCAATCAGGCCGAGCACAGCCCCGGCGCGAATTCGGGCCACAGTGTGAGCCATAGGCGCGGAATCCTCACTCTCAATTGATAGCTATTGATGGTGCGTAGAAAGGCAGCGTCTCATCTCTCCGCCAGATTTATTCTGAGAGTCTAGCGGGCGTTGGTCGCTTTGGTAAGAGGGGCACGGGTGCCGGAGATGATGCCACGCGATCGGCGACGAGCCACTCCGAACCCCTCCAGTACTGAGAATCCTAGGCAGAAACTGACACTTTGGGCGGGATATCTCTATACCCCCGACACATTTGAGGGTTGGTTGAAAGGTGGGCTGCTGCGTTGCTAGCCCGGCAGATCCGGCCATTGGTCGACCTTGTTTGTGACGTCGCGGCTATAGCGGGGTAGCCTTCCCCCCGGCAGTGGGGAAGAGCAGCGCCTCGCGGGCGTCCGCGCTCCGACGCTTCATTGAGTCCTGCACATGAGAGTAGGTGTCCGCCGTCAGCTTGTAGGTCGAATGGCCGAGGCGTTCGCTCACCGTCTTCATTTCCTCGCCCGCTTCCAGGCCTAGAGTCGCGGACGAATGCCGGAGGTCGTACAACCGGAGGCGGTCCAAACCCGTTTCCTTCAGGGCTGCAAGGACCCTCGCGTCATAGTCGCGCTTCGCCTCTCGGTAGGTCTTGCGCGTCCGCCCGCGCGATACTGGGGCCTCCAGCTGTGCTCCCACTAACGTGAGTGCGAGCCGGGCAACGATACGATGGTAATGTGCAGTTACCACGTCATGATTCAAGGGCCCACTCCGCAGGGTGCCATCGGCGCGCCAGGTTGGCGTTGCGGGGAATATGAGCCGCAGTGGGTTGGTGTCTTGCCCGAGCCCGAGGCGTACCTTGGCTTGAGCGGCGCGCTGGGTGAGAAGTGCGCGCTGAGTCGGAGGTGAGAGGGCGAGCTGCCGAGACTTCCCTGTTTTGGGGACTTTGAACGCACGTCCGGCCCCTGTCGCGGAGTCCACCGCCCTCCGGATCGTCAACCATTTGGACGTTTCCTCCCAGTCCGGCCACTGGAGTGCGTACGCCTCTCCCGGGCGCGCGCCCTCGTACAACAAGAGGGTGAAGAGTGGGCCGTAGGGGTCCCTCGCGGCCTCGATCAGGAAGATGCGCATCTCCTCGGAGGTCAACCAGCGATAATCAACCTTCACCATCGCCGGCGGATCTGTCAGGGAGACGACATTCCGCGGAACGAGCCCATCTTTCACGGCGCGGTTCATGGCCTGGCGGAGGTCCCCGCGGATGTGGCGGATGGTGGCCGGACTGAGCCCCTGTTCCTGGAGTTGCGTGAAGAGCCTGGTGCAATCGGCGGAGGTAAGGGCAGCCAGGCGTCGGGCGCGCAATTCCAGGGGGACATGACGGGCCATGCGTCGGTCGAAGTCGAACCGCCGCCGTGTGCTCCTATTGGCGAGGAATGTCCCGCTGAACTCGGCCAGCCATTCCCCAAGCCGTTGAGGCCCGGGGCGAACGTGATCGCCGCTGTCCTTACGGCTGAGAATCTTCGCGAGCCACTCTTGCGCTGCACGCTGGGTTAATGTGGTCTTCTTGAGCCGGACCTCCCGGCCTGTCGTTGGGTCCACGCCGATGTAGGCTCGGGCGTTGTACTTGCCGTTCCTCTTCTTCGTGATGCTGCCCCTTGGGGACAGGCCTCTCTTCGTCTGTGTCATGGACCGTTGCTCCGCTCTGGTGAAACCTTGAAACGTTGCATAGTGGAACCATCAGCGGAATCTACGCTTACTTACAGCCTCTAGCTACAACTCCCGGGCCCAGGCCGGGCCCCTAGAGTTATAAACGGTTGCAGAATAATGAGTTACCATGACCCCTAGGCCCGCCGGGCCTAGGGGGGTCAATCCCATGCACTGGTTGACCCTTGCACCCGACTCCAGGCGGGGAGGGCAAAGAGACCCCCCCACGTTGCGGCGTGGGGAGAAGGCCTCCTAGGCCCGCTCGAAGCCACTTCGCGGCCCTCGGGCGACCGAGCATGAAGGCCAAATCCCACTCGGGGAGGGGGCGTCCCCGGGGGGATGAGGATCTGACAAATCGAAAGCCTGCCCGGGGGAGCGGAAGATCTAGTTCCGTCCCTCGGGGTCGCCGCCGGGTAGCTCGCCCATCAGCGACCATTTTTTCCGACATAAAGAATTGCTCCTCTGGAGCGGCAATTGGGCCGATGATCTGACTTCCCCGAGCAGGACGCCCGGCTCTTACACCTGGGAAATCAGGCCACCCCCGAGCTAGGCCGAGGGTGGAGTCGGCGGCAATTCGCAGCTCGTGACTCCGCCCTCGGGACCTAGCTGTCCCCGGTCCTCGACTTTTCTCCTTAGAAGCACCGAGCCTAAGCTTCTTCTGAACTTCTAGGCCGACTAGGCCGCCTAAGTCCGTGGCTGTCAGAGCGCTTCGGGCAACAGTGACAGGCCAAGTCGGACCCACGCCTTCTTAGTCCCATCCTGCCGCCGGACCTTGCCGAATCCCAGCCCACTGAGGCGAGTCCCGAATGAAGTCTGAGAACCAGGAAGGCGATCTTCTTGTTCACACCAGTCTTCGTAACTCTCGTACAATGCCGTCGCCCCCACCGTCGCTTCTGGGTCTAGAACGCACCGTGCCGCCATGAACGCAGACAAGTCATCTTGCTCCTCGCGGTATCGCTTTGTCGCCGCACGGACCTGCTCGGCCACCCCCAGTCCTTCAGCCCGCCATGCGGCGAGTCCGCCCAGCGCCCAGTTCAGGATTCCCGAGGCCTCGGCTTGCAGTTGCTGGGGAAGGTCCCGTATGCGTTCAGGCTCCGGGATTTGCTCGGTGAACGGCACGAGGTGAATTCGCCGCCAAATGGCGTCATCAGTCCCTCGAATTGTTGGTTTGTGATTTGCTCCGAGCCAGAGCTTGAATCGGGCCTGGAAGTCGAAGCTTGGACGATACAAATGGCGCGCGGTCACAGTGTCCCCGCCGGTCAGTTGCTTTAGAAGCACCTCGTTGAAGGCCACGCCATCGCCTGTTTCAACTGCCGTGATGTATCGCACACCGATGACGCGGGCGATGTCCTCCGAAGGCCCCTGTCCGGATCGGGTATGAGAAGTCAACGTTGAGACATTCATGGCTTGTCTGTAATCACCCATGACGTAGCCAAGCGTTTCTAGAAATGTTGTCTTGCCATTCGCCCCGAGGCCATACAGCAGAAATAAGCATTGCTCTTCGGTGAGTCCTGTCAGGGAGTATCCAGCAGCGCGCTGAAGAAACTCGCGAATTGTTTCAGGCGCTATCACGCGTTCAAGGAATCTTTCCCATTTTGGGGCGGTCGCCTCCGAGTCGAACTCCACCTGAGCGAGTTTGCTGATTAGGTCGCCACGATCATGCTCCCTGAGGCAGCCGGTCCGGAGATCGATCGTCCCGTTCCGGCAGTTCAAAAGCATTGGATCCGCGTCAAGATCGTCTGGCGCGGCAATGACCTCCGCCTCCGTTCTCGCCAGCTCTACCATTGCTTTGATGCGCCCGACACTGTGGCTCGTCACCGCCCAGTTCACGGCTCGCTTCCGAGAATCGTCCTCTGCCACCGTGGCGCCCTGCACCAACATTCTCTTGACCGTTTCCTTGGCTAGACGGTCGATGCCGCCTGTGTTGTCGGGGGCAAAGCGGCACCCATCCCACACCAGCCATCCAACTCCCGGCACGAAGAGAATGTCTGGCCCGTGATCGACGATCAATTGGCGTGCATTCCCTAGGTCTGTGAAGCGGGAACGCTCGTCACCCTTTTGGGCCGCCGGTTCATACCGGGTCATGCCCAGCGCGATGTGCTGCAGTTCGACATCCGGCAATGGGGGATCGAAGCGCGATGAGTTCTCCTCACGCAACGCTGCTAGGATTGCCGCCTGACCCGTTCCGTGGCGCCGCATCGCGCCGGCAAGGCTGGTCAACTCCTCGTTCCGCCCTGCGAAGGCACGCTCACCATGCACAGCGGGGGCCACTGAGCCCCCCTGTGATCCGGGCAGAACCGGCGCGGTGAGCTTGGCCAGCTGCGCTCGGGAAAGCTCTACGGCATCTGCCACATTGAGGAATGCCACAAGATCTAGCGCTCCCCCGTCCGGCATCACCGCATAGCGCCCGCCCTCCATGCCATTGAAGTACGGCATGTTGATCCAGTTGCCCACGTCCCGGTCGGAGGCCAGCCGCGTCTGCTTGGGGAAGATCTCGGCGCGCGGGAAGCCGAGCGCCACGCTCCATTCCTGCAGCTTGCTGCGCACGAGCTCGGCGGGGATGTCCTCGGCACAAAACAGATAGGCATGGATCCCACCGCTTTTGGTGCGGCACATGACGAGCGGCAGGCCAAGGCGCTCGGACTCTTCGGCCTTGGCGGTGATGTCGAGGTCCACGTATTGATCGATGTCGATGGCGCCCCACCGCACCGTGCCGTCGTCGCGAATCGGGACAATCCCCAGGCCGTACTCCCCGGAGAGATGGCGTTCATAATGATCCAGTGTTGGCGGCTCCCGAAGTGTTATGGCCCGGCCCTCCACCTTTCGACCCTCGACCTGCGAGCGTGAATTATGCAGCGAATACCAACCATGGGCCCGTCCTAGTCCCACAAGGCGGGCAGCGAATCGCTGGGCGAGCGTGAGGGGCGTGCTCATCCGCGGCGTCCCCTCTCTGAGCTAGTTTTGGGTACCTCTCCCGAGCGCGGAGCAACTCCCTTCTTAGTTCTGTGGGCGGAGCGCCCGCAGGATGGTCCCACCACCTCCACGCGCCAGCCCCCGGGGTAGCGCTGGCCGCCAGCTCCCATCCATGAAGCGAGTGCGTCGATGCGAAAGAAGAAGTGTCTCCCGATCTTGACGTGGGGGATGCTGTCGGACTTGGCCAGTTTCAGTAGCAGGCCCTTGCACCAAGGGGGGTCTTTGGGGTGAACGGATTGGAGCCACTTGGCGGCTTGATCGCTCCCGAACAGCGTACTGGCAGGTACAGCGGTTGTAGTGGACATTGAATACACCTCTCACCTCGGGCAGAAAAGCCAAGCGGCCCCAAAGAACCCGGAGCCGCAGCTCGCGCCAAAAAAGGGCGTGAGCAACGGTCACTGGTTCTCTGGGGCCGCCCGAGGTCGTCGGTGCAGGGTCCCGTGGAGATGCGGTCAATGGGGACCGCGTTCCAGTCCGTCTTTGGACTGGCCGGAGGAGTTTCGCCGCTCCCCCTGACTTACATCAAGCGCCACGCACCGCCACTTGCTCCGGGTCTTTGCCCGGCGGCCTGCGTTGAACTCTAGCAACTGCTAGGACATTAGCACATTTTGGCACGCCGCGAAAGAGTTTACTTTTGGCCCACTTGTGAGCTGGTCATTATGGGTGATCAGATGGTGCGGAGGGAAGGATGGCTAGTCGAATGTGGATGATTCAGTCCGCTGAGGTGGTGACCTTTGCCCCAGATTTGGCCCCTTCAGGATCGGAGGACCGGTAAGTGGCGACCGAGTCAATCGAGCTTCCGGATATTCCTGCGAATGGCGATCAATTCGAAGACTATGTAGCAGCGCTGTTTCAGTGTGGTGGATACTTCGTCCAGCGAGGGGTCACTGAACGGGACCCGACGGACGTCCTTGAATTGGACGCCGTTGTCACGGACTACGATGTTCAGCCGCCAGAGGCTTTAATCGTCGAAGCAAAGTCCGGAACAAAGTGGGGGTACCCTGACCTATTCAAGGTAGTAGGCTGGCTGCGGTACCTGCATATGTCGCGCGGCTGCTTCCTTGTTCAAACAGTTCCTCGCAGAATGGATTTTGCCAAGAGACAGGCCCGGGCCGCTGGACTGGATGTGGCGCTGGTTCACCTCGAAGAACCCGATCTGACGGCTGGCTTTGTAGCGGCGGGATTCTCCGAGGCACCTACTGAGACCGCACTAAATGTGTGGCGTTTTTCATACCTGATTGAGCGTTCTCTGTTGACGTGCATCCACGAGGCCAAGAAGAACGCGCCTACACAGGCAGGCCCGAGGGCGATTTGGGACTATTACAACCTGATCAACAACTCTCTGTTCTTCGAGCCGGACGACTATGAGCGAGTGACGGCGCTCTACGCAGCATTTGGGCAGCACCCGAAGTTGGCCTTGGGGGTGGCGAGAGAGATTGGTGGAGGAGGTTTCGATTGCGAGGCAGAGGATCCCAAGAACCCTCAGATTAGGGATGCGCTTTATAGGTGTGCTTACCCGGTGCTTCAGGCCTGCATCTACTTCGAGCACCGTGCACGCCTGGCCATACTAAAGGCCGTCGTCGATATCGTCCTGCTCGCACCCGCGCCAAAGGTGATCCTGAAGGCCGGCGACTCTGGATGGACCCAACTGGAGCTACTTCCAGTGAACATTCGACAGGCAGTAGAAACGCTTCGAGCGCACCCCGCGGTCCGGCACTACCCTCGATTCTGGCAGGTATTCCTCTGGGGCTGTGGCGGTTTTCTCCTCCGTGATCGAGAGGATGACGAGTTCAGATGGCTTTCAACTCAGACTGGCGTGCCCGTCGAGGAGATGGGGAATGCTCTCAGCGCGTTTGACGTCTGCTTTCCGCTCAACAATGGCGGATCATGGCTGACCGATGCTTACGATTCCCAGTGCCGCGTGGTCAGAATGGTACCCTGTGTCTATCAGGGGCTGGGAGTCTACCATCGCATGGCTGAGTGGGGCATGGGTACTGTCGCAGACTTTGGCTATACGGACTACACTCAGGCCGACCTTCTTAAGTGGCAGAATGCGGCCTTCAACGTCATGAAGCAGTACAGTGGGCTCCCTGTGACGCCGAAGCCATAAAATCTTACGAGAGTGGGCCCGGTTTGGGCCCGAAATGAGAGGGGAGTCTTGCGAAAACTGCCTGAATCCCCTGATTACTCCCGACCGTTCGGTGGGTGCGTAACCCTGCCCGAGGGCTGACCTTCCGCATGCTCGCGGTCGCTTCCGCCTCAACCAGGGTTACGGCTTAAAATCCCAAGGGGAGCAATCCCCATGTGGGTTCGATCCCCACCCCGGGCACTTGGACAATGCCGCCCCCCCCTCCACCCCGGGGGATGGCCAAGGCCCTCCCCGCGCGCTAGATATTGTTCAGGAGCAAGTGAATTACCTTCGGCCTTGATCCTCAATTTTGAAAATTTGAGTGGAGTGCTTATGCACGCCAAGTTTGCCGCCACCTCAGCGGCCAGGGCCACGGACTGACCATGAGCGGCGTGCTGAAGCTCTCAGCGATCCTGGAGATCGGCACCGGGCTCGCCCTGGTGCTGATCCCCGAACTCGTGGCCACACTCCTGCTCGGGGCCGAGTTGAACGCCGTCGCCGTCGTGATCGCACGGTGCTTCGGCGTCACGCTGATTGCGCTGGGGCTGTCCTGCTGGTCCAGCCGGCGGACGGGTCCGACTCGACGCTGGCCCCTCCGCGGCATGTTCACCTACAATGCCCTGCTGGCCGCGTACCTTGGGTACCTCGGAGGCGCCGGGGGATTCTCTGGTCCGCTGCTTTGGCCGGCAGTCGCGCTGCACGCCGTGGTGGCCATGGGCCTTGTCCGGGGACTGTTTCAAGAGCGGGTGCGCGGCTGACGGGGTGAAGTGGGGGGATGGTGTTGGTGCTGGATCTTCATCCCCGGCATTACTCCGCCTTGAGGCTCCGCACCACATCCACCCCGGTGGCGCGCCGCGCCGGGACGAGAATCGCGAGCGTGGCGGCGAGTCCGAGCACCGCCAGCGCCCCCGCGAAGCTCGTGACATCGAGCGGCTCCACGCCGAACAGGAACGCTCGTATGAAGCGGGCCATCAGCAGCGCCGCGGTCACACCGATGGCGAGGCCCATGGCCGTGATCGCCAGCCCCTGCCGCAGGACAAGTTCGAAGATCCTACCCCGCTGTGCGCCGAGCGCCATCCGGATGCCCATCTCCCGCGTGCGCCGGCCCACCGAATGGGCGAGCGAGCCGTAGAGGCCCACCGCCGCCAGCAGCATGGCCACCGAGGCGAAACTCATCAACAACAGCATCTGGAAGCGCGGCTCGGTGCGCACGTCGCTGATGCGCGACCGCATGGACCGCAGGCTTCTCGGCGGCACGTAGGGGCTGAATCGCGCCGCGGCCTGGCGGAGCGCGGGCGCCAGCGTGGCGAAGTCCGACGCGCTCCGCACGATGACCTCGGCGACCGGCCACTCCGCCTGCGTGTACGGCACGTAGACGGCAGGGAGCATTCCCTCCTGCGCCCGTGTCTGCACCACGTCGCCGACCACGCCGACGATGCGCAGCTCCGAGAGGGAATCGTCGTCCACCCGCATCCGAAGGGTGCTGCCGATCGGGTCGACCTCACCCATGTGCATCCGCACGAATGCTTCGTTGACGATCACCACCGGGGTCGGATCCCGATGCATCCGCGGTCGTGAACGCGCGCCCGCGACGAATCGGGATGGCGGCGACGTCGAAGAAGTTGGGCGTGATCACATACCCCGCCACGCCCTCCCGGCGATGATCGGCGGACTCGCCCGGCAGAAGGACCCGGGGGCCCATTGGGTGACTCGAAGGGCAGGCACCGACGCGGCAGCGACGCCGTTCAGGCCCGGCACCGCCTCCACTCCCGCACGATGCCATCCCACGCCATCGCGACGGACTCGTTCTCCGGTGCCCCCGGCGCTTGAGCGGCATGGCGAAGCTGGACAGGCCTTCGGGATGGAACCCCGGGTCCACCATCGTCACGCGGAGGAATGAATTGAAGAGGAGTCCTGCGCCGACGACCAGCACAACGGCAACGGCGAGTTGGGTGACGACGAGCGCGGACCGGAGCCGGGTTCCCGCCGGGGTTGTGGTGCTCCCCATGTGGGAGCGGATCGTGGTCAGCAGGTCGCGGCCGGTGAGCCTGACGGCTGGGATCACCATCCCCACCAGGAGGCCTGCGCCGAGCGACACCGCGGTGCAAATGGCGATGATGCGGAGGTTGACGGCGACTTCCGCGAGGCGGGGCAGGGTGTGGGGTGCGAACTGCCGAAAGGCCTGAACGCCAACCACCGCCAGGGCGATTCCCAGCACACCGCCCCCAAGTGAAAGGAGCACGCTTTCAATCAACAGGGCACGCGCCAGCGGTGCCCTGCCTGCGCCCAACGCACCCCGGATGCTCATCTCGCTCTGGCGGTCGAGCCCGCGAACCAGGAGGAGGTTGGCGGCGTTCAGACCCGCGATCAGGAGCAGCAGGGCGGCCGCCGCAAAGAAGAGCACCAGCGCCTGGCGTGACGAGCCCACCGTGTCGGCGTGCAGGGAGTTGGCACCCGCACCGATATGGGTCCCGTCCGGATACACGTTGCCATCGGGGTACTCGACGGCGAGCTGCGCCTGGATGCCGTCCAGCTCCGCGCGCGCGGCCGCCAGCGTGGCCCCCTGCGCCAGGCGTCCGAATACGTTGAGTGACCGCCTGCCCCGGGATTCGTAGCGGGGGTGTGTCGCGTCGATCGGAGCCCAGAACTCGATTGGTGCCTGCCCGAGCATTTCCGGTTGCACAAAGTCGGCTGGCAGGACACCCACGATTGTGGATGACTTGCCCAGCGTCGATAGTGGTTTGCCAATGACCGATGGGTCACCGCCAAACCTGGTCAGCCACGCGGAGTGGCTCACGATGACGACATTCCCGTTTGAGCCGGCGTAATCCTCCGGAAGGAAGGTCCGGCCCTGGACCGGCGGCACCTGAAAGAGGCTGAAGAATCCCTCCGTCACCATTCCCATGGGCACCAGCTCCGGGCCGTTCCCCTGGTCGGGGAGCAGCGCGCCGGTCATTTCGACGGCGGCGAGATCCGAAAACATCCGGGCACGCGCACGCCAATCCTCAAAGTTCTTGAGGGACACGCCAGCGAGGTGTTGCAGGTCGGCGCCTTCGTCCGACCATTCCCGCCCAGGAAAGATGTTCCCGACCGCCAGCAGCTCTTCCGCATGGCGGTAGGGCAGGGCGCGGACGACCACCGCATCCACCACACTGTAGATGGTTGTCGTGGCCCCGATGCCGAGACCGAGGGTGACGACGACGATCGCAGTAAAGGCCGGTCGCCGGGCCAGCGCGCGAAGCGACGCGCGGGTATCCGAGAGGAGATCTCTGAACATGGGCGAACTCGGTTCGGGGTTGCGGGTGGCCGACCGGACCCGACGGCGGCGCCGGATCGCGGAGGGTTGCCACCAGGCGAAGAGGGAGCGGATGGTGTCGGCGAGGAGCGCTCGTCTGGCGGCCACGGCCCCGCGCGTGGTCCGCATGCGATGGTAGTGCTCGACCAGGTCGCCGCGCAGCGTGTCGGCGTCGTCGCCGCCGAAGAGTCCGAAGAGCGCGTGTGCCAGCAGGGGCAGGCGTTCATCGATCATGCGCGGCGCCCTCCCGGATGCCCATGGCCGGCGACCACCGACTCGAGGCGCGGAAGCAGCCCGTGCGACATCGCCTGAAAGGTCTCGACCGCGCGCGCCAGGGCACGCGCGCCGGCGGGCTCGAGTCGGTAGAGGCGCTTCCGACGGCCCCCGCGCTCCGGCGTGGGGTCGCTCTCATGGCTGGAGACGAGCCCCTTCTCTTGGAGCCGGTCGAGAGCGGTGTACACCGCCCCGGCGGACAGCGTCCGACCGGTGCGGCGCTCCACCAAGTCCCGGATCGGCACGCCGTAGGCCTCGGCTTCCGGGAGCTGCAGGAGGGCAAAGAGCAGGAGTTGCTCGAATTCACCCAGGGATTTTGACATGAGTAACTCCCTGAATTGCGATGTTGATCCAATTACTAATACGTTGTAGTTATAATGTCCAGTCACCCTCGCCCTCACGCTGACACCTCCGCCGACGGCTCCGCGTAGGGACTGCATCGCCCGCCCCAGTCTCCACAACGAGGATCCCCCATGCCCCCAGCCGCCGACCGCGCGCGACTCCTGCTGCGCGCCACCCTTGGTCTCTTCCTCACCATCCACGGCGTGTACCGGATCTACGACGGTGGCGTGAACGGCTTCGGCGGTTTTCTCGGTTCCGAGCACGTCCCCTTCGGGGTCGCGGTGGCCTGGCTCATCACCATTGTCGAGGTGGTCGGAGGGCCGGCCCTCATCTTTGGCTTCCTGGTCCAACCGCTCTGTGCCTGGTTCGCGCTCGAACTGTTTGCCGGGATCGTCCTGGTGCATGCGCAGGACGGCTGGTTCGTGGTGGGCGGAGGGCGCAATGGCATGGAGTACTCGGTGCTGCTGATCGTCGCACTGATCGCGACGGCCCTGCTCGACCTGGCCGTTCAGGAATCGAAAAGGCCCACCGCCTGAGCGATGGGCCCTCGTTCTCTGCTGTCCACCTGCCCGATCGGCGCTACGACGCCCCGTCGGAGCCCACGATGATGTAGGTCAGCGAGCCGCCGGAGGCCAGGAACGGCATCGTCTTCCCGAGGAGTTGCTCCAGCTTCGTCATCAGCTTCGGGTCGGACGTCGTGACCGTGACCCCCACGATGTAGCTCCCCGGGCCGGATCCCGCGATCGGGAAGTAGTCGTAGTCCAGGGTGTACACGTCTTTGATGAACGTGGTCCCGCTGTTCATGACCGGGACCAGTTCAGGCGGCACGATGCCGGGCCCCACCTCGGCCGGCCACTTGTAGTCGTCCACGTAATAGGTGTAGACCGCGACCTTGATGGCGTTGAAGTCGGCGGCCACCCGGGCGGCATGGGCGCTGTTCCGCAGGTCGATGTACTTGAGGATGGCAATCGACGACAGAATGCCAAGTACGACGAAGACCACGAGCATCTCGATCAGGGTGAAGCCGCGGCGGGACAGCGAGTGCCGACTCATGGCCGCGCCTCCCGGCGCGACAGCAGCTCAAAGGAGTTCTTGAGGAACGGCGCCACGCTGTCCGTGGACGAGAAGCTCAGCCTCAAGTCCTCGCTGCGGCCGTCCAGCCGGTAGGTCCCGTCGGGATTGATGGTGTAGGTGACTCCGGTGGGCGGCACGCCAACATCCGCCAGCGTGGCGGGCAGTGAGCCGTGGGTCTGGCGATAGTTGTCGATGCGCCGGGATTCCATGAACAGGAGCATCCGGAGGCTCGCGTCCTGGAATTCCACGCTGTGCGGCACCGGCGGCTTCGGCACAATCCAATCGGGCTGGGTTACGCCAATCCACGCCCCCACGGCCGCGAGCACTGCGAGCGAGGCCCACATGAGGCGTCGGCTGCCCGAGCCGGTGGGCTTGGGTCGCGGCCCTCGCGTGTGGGTCTTCTTCTGTTGCTCTGACTGGACTGCCCCCTGGAGCGCGTGGTAGAGCGCTTCCTTGGAGTTGTCAGGCCGCTTGGGAGGTTGGGCCACTCGCGATCCTCATCGCACGGGTGATCTTCACAAGATTGGTGTCTCGCAGCGCCGGCGCAATCCTCAGGGGCGGCGAGGCGCCTGCACGAGGGCGTCTGCGACCTGCCCGGGGAACGCCCTGATATCGATCGGCTTGGTAATGTAGCCGTCGAACCCGGCACCGATCGCCCGCTCCCGGTCGCCTGCCATGGCGTGCGCCGTCAGGGCGATGACGGGCAAGGGACCGGGCACCTCCCGGCGGATATCCTGCAGCAACTCGAATCCGTCCCGCTCCGGCAGCTGAATATCCATCAGCACCAGATCGGGGCGGGCGTCGCGTATCTGCTGAATCAACCCGTCGCCGCTGACCTGCCCAAGCACGTCGTGGCCATGCAGCGTCAGCAGGGTCCGGAACAGCTTCATGTTGTCTGGACTGTCTTCGACGATCAAGATCGTGGCCACCTGCCCTCCCTCGGCGTGCCGTTGAGAATCCGCAGCCTTGGGGATAGGATTCGCTCGCCGAAGATAGCAAACCCCGTGCCTTGCCTGTACTTGCGCCCTCTTTCCCCGGTCGGCAACCCCGATGTGGCCTGATACCCTTGTGGTGGTTGGACTTGATGGCTTGGGTGGCCACCTCCCCAGGTGGGTACGCCGGGTCGGTGTGTCCCGCGGCCCGGGGTGTTCCGCCGTGCCAACCCCCAGGAAGCCCGGATGATCGTCGATGCCGATCTCCGGGTGCCCGGCGACAAGAGCCTCACCCACCGGATGCTGATCCTGGCGGGGATGGCCGATGGAACCAGTCACATCGGGGGCGCCCTCACCTCCTACGACGCCCGCAGCACGGCGCGTGTCCTTCGCCAGCTCGGCGCTACCGTCTCCCCCCTCGTGGCCGGGCGGGAGATCACGATCCGCGGGCGTGCGCGATTCCGTCGCGCCGCACAGCCCCTCCACTGCGGGAACTCCGGCACCTCGGCACGACTCCTCCTCGGGGTCCTGTCGGCCCACCCCTTCGCGTCCACCGTGACGGGTGATCGTTCGCTGCGCCGCCGGCCGATGCGCCGGGTCACCGATCCGCTCGCGCAGATGGGCGCCCGCTTCTCGTTCAAGGGGAGCGACGGCCTTCCTGTCACCGTTCGCGGGGGCCGACTCGAGGGGATACGGTACACGCTCCCCGTCTCCAGCGCGCAGCTCAAGAGTGCGCTGCTCCTTGCCGGTGTTGCCGGTGAGGTTCCCGTCGAGGTCCGGGAACCGGGAGGACGGTCGCGCGACCACACCGAGCGGCTGCTCCGTGCGTTTGGATACCGGGTCGAAGACGACGGCGACTGGATCCGGTTCGCGCCGACAGGACGGATCGAGCCGGTCAGCCAGGAGGTGCCGGGCGACCCCTCCTCCGCCGCCTTCCTCGTTGGCGCCGCCCTGCTGGGTGAGAGTGGCGAGTTGTGCCTGCGGGGGATCGGGATCAACCCGACGCGAACCGGCTTTCTCCGGGTGCTCGCGCGGATGGGCGGCTCCGTCGAGGTGCAAAATCACCATGAGGTCGGTGGCGAACCGGTCGCCGACCTGATCGTGCAGCCTGCCGAGCTCTCGGCGACCGACGTCGCGGCGGCCGAGATTCCCGGCCTGATCGACGAGATCCCGCTGCTTTCGGTACTCGCCAGCCGTGCCGAGGGTACCACGGTCTTTCGGGAAGTGGGCGAACTTCGGGTCAAGGAGAGCGACCGACTGGCGCTCCTGGCCAGCAATCTCCGGGCGGTGGGTGCGCAGGCCGAGGCCCACGGCAACACCCTGACGGTCGTTGGGGGCCGGTCCATTCCGGCGGGGCGGGTCGTCACCGCGGGCGATCATCGGATCGCCATGGCGTTCGCAGTGCTCGGGACCCTCCCGGGCGCGAGGGTCCGGGTCGACGATCCCGCCTGCGCCGCTGTCAGTTTTCCTGGCTTCAATGAATCGCTCCGTGCCATGGCGGCCGGAAGAAGGGGGAGGAAGTGATGCGTGTCGTGGCCATCGATGGGCCGGCGGCGTCGGGCAAGTCGAGCACGGCCAGGGCCGTCGCCCGGGTGCTCGGATTCCATCATCTCGACAGCGGGGCGCTCTACCGGACGCTGACCCGGGTGGCGCTCGATGCGGGCCTCGATCCCGATGACCTCGATGTGGCCGTGCTCCTGGCCAAGGCGGACCAGCGGGGGCTCGGCCTGCGGCCCGAGGGGGAGGACTTCGTTCCCCTGCTCGACGGGGCTCCCGCCGAGCACCTGATCCGGACGCCGGAGGTCACGGCCGCGGTGTCGGCGGTGTCGGCGGTGCCGGAGGTGCGCGACTGGGCCAACGCCCGGATGCGGGCGCTCGCCGAAGCGGGGGTGCCCATCGTGGTGGATGGGAGAGACATCGGGTCGGTTGTGTTCCCGGAGGCGGGCCTCAAGATCTTCCTCTACGCCAAGTCGGTCGTGCGCGCCATGCGGCGGCTGGCACAACAGGGGGGCAAGGAGCCGTCGAACGAGGAGATCCTGGCGGAGGCTGACCGGCTCAAGGCCCGGGACGCCGCGGACCGGTCGCGCCCCGTCGCGCCCCTCGTCTCGCCGGAGGACGCCGTGGAGCTGGATAGCGGCCGGATGACCTTCGAGGAACAGGTGGACGGAATCGCCCGGCTGGCCCGGGCGGTGTACCGGCTGCCGGACCCCGGGGCATAGCACGCGGCCAAACTTGCGGCCCCGGGTGGTGGGACGTAGGATAGCCCGGCCAGAATTTGGCCAGCCCGCGTTCCTCTCCCTCCAGGAGGTCCTCATGATTGGTATTCGCCCGCGCGTGCGCAGCCGCCACGCTCTCCTGCACATGGCCCTCGTGCTCCTGACGTTTGCGGTCTTTTCGGCGTGCAAGTCGGCGACGGACTCAGGCTGCAACTACAACGAGCAGACCAACGAGTGCACCTGACGAGCTAGTCAGGCCAGGGAGAATCACGCATGCCTGACGGGGGCCCGTCGGCCTGCTGCTGGCGGCGGGCATTCCTGGGCGGAGTGCTTCCGCTCCTCCTCCTCGCATTGCGACCCTGCGCGGCGCACGCCCAGTGGGCCGTGGAAGGCTTCCTGGGGACCTCGTTCAGCGCGCACAGCCCGTTGACGATCTACCAGGCCGGCAAGCCGACCCTTCACATCACCGCCGACTACGCCACCAATCCCAGGCAGGCATGGATCTACTACGCCTTTCGCGTCTCGCGGTGGTGGGGCCGCTGGGGTGGTACCGCCGGGTTCATTCATCAGAAGGTCTATCTGACGAACCCGCCGCCGGAGGTCCAGGAGTTTCGGGTTACCAACGGCTACAACCTGTTCAGTGTGGGGGCTGGGTACCTGACGCGCGGCTGGAGTTTCCTCGGCGGCCTTGGCCCGGTGATCGCCAATCCGGCGAATACGGTGCGAGGGCTGCCCCTCCCCGACAACGGTGGTGGTTTTGGGACCGGCTACTATCTCAGCGGCGTCAACCTGCAACTTGGTGTCAACCGTCGCTTCTATGTCGTGGACCGCGCATTTCTCACCGTCGACGTGACGGGGACAGCTGCCTGGGCCTCGGTCGATGTGGTCAATGGGCATGCCGACACCCCCAATTACGCACTCAACTTGCTCTTCGGTGTGGGGTGGGGAGGCCGCCGGCCAGGGGTGGGCCCGGCCCCCTAGCAGGACAGGAGCCGGTCGGTTACTTTTGAGGGCTACCGAACCTGGGCACTTCCGCCCCGGTCCGGCCAAACCTCATCCCGCAGCCACGCCGGTGCGGCCGACCCCGAAGGGATCGTATCCACATGTCCGAGCTGTCCGCCGCCCCGTCCGATCTGGACGCCCCCGACGCGGCTACCCCCGACACCGCCACTCCTGACGAAACGCCCCGCCGCTACTCGGTCCGCACCGACGCCATCATGGGCGCCACGGGCCTGCTGGTCCGCGCCGACCTCTACGACGAGGACTACAGCGAGGACGAGTACGAGCAGATGCTCTCGATGTACGAGGGCACCATGGCCTCGATTGCCGAGGGCGAAATCGTCAAGTCGAAGGTCCTGCGCATCACCGAGAACGCCGTGATCCTCGACGTCGGCTTCAAGTCGGAGGGCTCCGTGGCCCTCGACGAGTTCAAGGAGCCCCCGGCGGTCGGCGACGAAGTCGAAGTCTTCCTCGAGCACCTCGAGGACCAGGAGGGGGCGGTCGTCCTCTCCAAGAAGAAGGCCGACTTCATGCGGGTCTGGGAAAAGATCCGGGTGGCGCACGAGGCGGACGAGCCGGTCGAGGGCACCCTGGTCAAGAAGATCAAGGGTGGCGTGGTCGTGAACCTGATGGGGGTGGACGCCTTCCTCCCCGGCAGCCAGATCGCGCTCCGCCGGGTGCCGAACATCGACGAGCTGCTCGGCTCGACGTACGAATTCAAGATCATCAAGCTCAACAAGCGCCGGCGGAACATCGTGGTCAGCCGCCGCGTCATCCTCGAGCACGAGCGGGCGCACAAGCGCGAGCACCTGATGAAGGAGCTCCTTGTCGGCCAGGTGCGGAAGGGCGTCGTCAAGAACATCACCGACTTCGGGGCGTTCATCGACCTCGGCGGCGTCGACGGCCTGCTGCACATCACCGACATGTCCTACGGCCGCGTCTCGCACCCGACCGAAATGGTCGCGATCGGCCGCGAGGTCGAGGTCAAGATCCTCGACATCGACTGGCAGCGTGAGCGCATCAGCCTCGGCATGAAGCAGCTCCAGGAATACCCGTGGAAGGACGTCGCCGCCAAGTACCCCGTGGGCACGCGGGTGCAGGGCAAGGTGGTGTCCATCACCAATTACGGCGCCTTCGTCGAACTCGAGCCGGGCATCGAAGGCCTGGTGCACATTTCCGAGATGAGCTGGACGCGCAACGTCCGCCACCCCTCGAAGATCGTCAGCATCGGCGAGACCATCGAGGCCGTGGTGCTCAAGGTCGACGAGTCGGAGGAGAAGATCTCCCTCGGCATGAAGCAGACCGAGCAGGATCCCTGGATGATCCTGCCGCAGAAGTTCCCGGTCGGCACCCGTCTCGAGGGCAAGGTCCGCAACCTGACCAGCTTCGGCGCCTTCGTCGAGATCGAGCCGGGCATCGACGGCCTCATCCACATCTCCGACATGTCCTGGACCAAGCGCGTCCAGCACCCGTCCGAGGTCGTGAAGAAGGGCGACGCCGTCAACGTCGTCATCCTCAACATCGACGGCGAGAACAAGCGGATCTCCCTCGGCCTCAAGCAGGCGGAAGAGGATCCCTGGCTCAGCATCGGCGAGACCCTGCCGGTGGGTCACGAGCTCCGCGGCCGTGCCGTGCGCCTGATGGACAAGGGTGTCGTCATCGACCTCGGCAACGACCTCGAGGCCTTCGCCCCGATGTCGCAGCTCGGTGTCGCCAACATCGACAACCCGGGTGACGCCGTGAAGGAAGGCCAGCCGCTCGATGTGAAGGTCATCGAAGTGGATCCGATCCATCACCGCATCGTGGTGGCGGTCATCGGGTACCCCGACGAGCCGATCATCCCGCCGGTCAAGCCCGACTTCGACGAGTCCCCCGCGGACGAGTAGGCGGCACCTGGGGTCGGCAAGAGACGAGGGAGGGTCGGAGGGGAGGGAGGGTCGGAAAGGCGCGAAAGGGTGGTGGTTCGACCATCCTTCAGCTTCTCTCCGACCCTCCCGCCGTTTTCCGACCCTCCCTCGTTTCCATTGCTGTGGTTCGCTGCCCCGCTGCCCCGCTTCCCCGCTTCCCCGCGTGACCGTACATTCCCTCGCATGACCGACTCCCGGAAGCGCCTCGACGAACTCCACCGCCGCCAGGCCGAGGCGGAGCAGGGTGGTGGTGCCCGCCGCATTGCCCAGCAGCACAAGAAGGGCAAGCTCACCGCCCGCGAGCGGCTCGACCTCCTCCTCGACGAGGGGAGCTTTGTCGAGATCGACCGGTTCGTGACCCACCGCGCCACCGATTTCGGACTGGCCGACGAGATCTACCTCGGTGACGGGGTCGTGACCGGCTCCGGGCGCATCGACGGACGGCTGGTCTACGTGTTCAGCCAGGACTTCACGGTGTTCGGTGGGTCGCTCTCCGAGACGCACGCCGCGAAGATCTGCAAGATCATGGACCTCGCCGTCCGGAACGGCGCGCCGATGATCGGGCTCAACGACTCGGGTGGTGCGCGCATCCAGGAGGGGGTCGTTTCCCTGGGGGGCTATGCCGACATCTTCCTCCGAAACACCCTCGCCTCCGGTGTCGTCCCCCAGATCTCCGCCATCCTGGGCCCCTGCGCCGGCGGCGCGGTGTACAGCCCCGCCATCACCGACTTCGTCCACATGGTCCGGGGCGTCAGCTACATGTTCGTCACCGGCCCCAACGTGGTGAAGACGGTCACCCACGAGGACGTCTCGTTCGAGCAGCTCGGTGGCGCCGACATCCACGCCGGCACCTCGGGCGTGGCGCATTTCGTCCACGATTCCGAACCGCAGTGCCTGGCCGCCATCCGCGAGCTGATCGGGTTCCTCCCCAGCAACAACCTCGACCCGGCGCCGGTGCTGCCGACCACCGACCCCGAGGACCGGCGCGACGAGGCGCTCCTCGATGTCATCCCCGCCAACGCGACGCAGCCCTACGACATGCGCGACGTGATCCGGCGGGTGGTGGACGATACGATCTTCCACGAGGTGCACGGCGAATATGCCGGGAACCTGCTGGTGGGGTTCGCCCGACTCGGCGGAGAATCGGTGGGCATCGTCGCCAACCAGCCCGCCATGCTCGCCGGCGTGCTCGACATCAACGCCTCGGTCAAGGGTGCCCGGTTCATCCGGTTCTGTGACGCCTTCAACATCCCACTCGTCACCTTTGAAGACGTCCCCGGCTTCCTGCCCGGGGTGGCCCAGGAGCACGGCGGAATCATCAAGCACGGCGCCAAGCTCCTCTACGCCTATTGCGAGGCGACGGTCCCCAAGCTGACCGTCATCACGCGAAAGGCCTACGGGGGGGCCTACGACGTGATGAGTTCGAAGCACATCCGGGGCGACCTCAACCTCGCCTGGCCCACCGCGGAAATCGCGGTGATGGGGCCGAAGGGGGCGGTGGAGATCCTCTTCAAGGAACAGATTGCCAAGGCGGCTGATCCCGCCGCCGAGACGGCCCGCCTGATCGAGGAATACACCGAGAAGTTCGCCAACCCCTGGGGGGCGGCCGCCCGGGGCTACGTGGACGACGTGATCGACCCCCGGGATACGCGGCCGCGGCTGATCGACGGTCTGCGGGCCCTCCGGACCAAGCGGGACCGGAATCCGGCGAAGAAGCACGGGTGTATCCCGCTCTGACGAGCGGGGGCGGGGCAGCGGGGCAGGGAGGCAGTGGCGAGGATGCTCGTCATCCCGGCGAAAGCCGGGATCCATGTTATGGGACGGACAATGGACCCCGGCCTTCGCCGGGGTGACGTCGGGGTTGGGGCCGTCACGGCCCCGCTGCCCCGCAGCCCCGCCCCACAAGGTGCCTCTGGCGAAACTCCGTACAGCGTCCCATCTTAGAGGCCTACCCCCGAACCACGATCTGGACAGGTGGCTGGCATGGTACGAGTGATCCAACCCGAGCTGCGATCCCTGCTGGCGCTGACCCTCCTGGTGTCAGCGGCAACCGGGCCTGTGGTGGCGCAAGGGTCGCTCAACCCCACCGTGGCGCCGCGTGCCGCCGAGCTGGCCCGGAACGGGCAGCGGGGCATCGGCACCGAGATGCTCAGCCAGTACCTCGCCACCTCGCCCGACGACGGGTCGGCCTGGATTCAGCTCGGCCGGTTCTACCTCCTCGACATTCGCGATTGGCACCTCACTGGCC
Source organism: Gemmatimonadales bacterium (assembly GCA_041390145.1). Lineage (NCBI taxonomy): Bacteria > Pseudomonadati > Gemmatimonadota > Gemmatimonadia > Gemmatimonadales > Gemmatimonadales bacterium. Next base: position 152,653 of record JAWKQM010000005.1, read on the forward strand.
ATCCGGCCGACTCTCCCGGGCCGCTGTACATCGACTTCGGATCCGCCGCCCTGGATCAGGCCGTCCGACTGCGCGGGGACTCCGGCGTCATCCTCCGACAGATGCTGGAGGTGGAGCGGGCGCTCGAGGCCGTCGAAGAGCAGGGCTATCCGGTCCTCACGCACTGGGTGGTGCCACCGGATGTGGCCCCGTTGCCGGACTACATCACGGAACTCGGCGCGAATCTTCTGAGCAGCTGCCCGGCGTCGGGTGTCATGGCGACGGGCAGCGACCTGGAGACCGTCGCCATCTTCTCGGTGGTGGCCACCGCCGGCCAGGCCGCCAGCGTGGTGATCGTCGTGCCGTCGTACTACGCCACCGATGCGCGGTATCGCAACCGGATCGCCTCGGCGCTCGGCACCGACTCCGCCTGGTCGGTTCAGCAGGCCCTGGCCAGCGTTGCCCAGCGTCGGCCGGTGTGCCTGACGCCCATGGCTGATCGCACCCTGCTCGCCCTCCCCAAGCTCCGGCCGATGCGGTTCGTGCTCGTTTCGGGCCCCGGCACGACCACCAGCGACCGGGTGGTGACGGTCACTGATCTGGCCCGTGCCGACCGTCAGGGCAATTCCGCCTGGCTCCGCGAAGTCCACGCCGTGTATACCGCCGCCGCCGGATTCAATCCGCGCCTCTGCGACGGCCCGCTGGCCCTCCTGGGAGACACACAGATCGCCGCCTGCCGCCGCTAGGCGCCCGCCTCAGCGACCCGCCGTCCGCCATCCCACGCCCATGACCCCCATCACTCGAGTCCTTGTCGCGAACCGCGGCGAAATCGCGTTGCGCATCATCCGCGCGTGCCACGAGGAAGGTCTCGAGGCGGTCGCCGTCTACTCCGCAGCCGATCGCCTCAGCCCGCATGTGCGCGCTTCCGACCTGGCGGTCGAGATCGGGCCGGCCGCGCCGTCGGAGAGCTACCTCCGGATTGACCGGTTGCTGGAAGTCGCCCGCGAGACGGGGGCGCAGGCAGTGCACCCCGGGTACGGGTTCCTCGCCGAGCGCGCCGCCTTTGCCGAAGCGGTGGAGCAGGCCGGCCTGGTGTTCATCGGGCCGCCCTCCACCGCCATCCGCGCCATGGGCGACAAGACGGAGGCGCGGCGCCGCATGCGCGCGGCCGGGGTGCCGGTGGTGCCGGGCGCCGACGCGCCGATCACCGAACTCGCGCCCGCCCTCGCGCTGGCGAGCCAGATGGGCTATCCGGTCATGGTCAAGGCGGCCGCCGGCGGCGGCGGGAAGGGGATGCGCGTCGTCCGCGCCGCCGAAGAACTCGAGGGCGCGCTGGCCACCGCCGCGTCGGAGGCGCTCAAGGCCTTCGGCGACGCGGGGGTCTACATCGAGAAGTTCATCGAGCGGCCGCGGCACGTGGAAATCCAGGTGCTCGCCGATGCGACGCGCACCGTGCACCTCGGCGAGCGGGAATGTTCCGTCCAGCGGCGCCACCAGAAGGTGCTCGAGGAGGCGCCGTCGGTGGCAGTCGATGCGGAGCTGCGTGAGCGGATGGGAGCCGCCGCGGTGGCCGCGGCGACCGCGGTGGGGTACCGGAGCGCGGGAACCTGCGAGTTCCTGCTCGCCGCCGACGGGTCGTTCTACTTCCTGGAGATGAACACCCGCATCCAGGTGGAGCATCCGGTCACCGAACTGGTGTACGGCATCGACCTGGTGCGGCAGCAGCTGCGCATCGCGCGCGGACTGCCGATGCAGGTGCCGGACGGCCCCCGCCATCCCAACGGGTGGGCGGTGGAATGCCGGATCACGAGCGAGGACCCCGGCAACGGATGGATGCCCTCGACCGGCCGGGTCGAGTTCCTTCGCGTGCCGTCGGGCCCCGGGGTGCGGTGGGACAGCGGTGTCGAGATCGGCAACGAGGTCACGCTCTACTACGACTCGATGGTGGCCAAGCTCATCGTCTGGGGCCGTGACAGGGAGAACGCGCTCCGCCGGATGGTGCGCGCGCTCGATGAACTGGTTGTCGTGGGCATCGCCACGAACCAGGGATTCCAGCGGCGGCTCGTGACCGACCCCGCCTTCGTTGCCGGCGACATCGACATTCAGTTCCTCGATCGACGACCAGACCTGGCAGAGGCGCCCCCCAGCGCGGCCCTGACCCGCGCGGCCGCCATCGCCGCCGCGCTGGCCGAGGACGCCGCCCGCCATGCCCGGAAGCCGGCGATTGCCGAGTCGGGCGCCGCGCGCACCGCCTGGCTCGCGGCCGCGCGCGCTGAGGGGCTCCGCTGACCGCCGAGGCCGCCGCACCCGTCAGGATTCTCCGGATCGCCTCCGGGGGCGACGGCGTCGGGAAGCTGGACGATGGACGAACGGTCTTCGTGCCGCGGACGGCGGCCGGCGACCTCGTCACCCTGAAGCGGGTCAAGGTTGCCAAGACCTTCGCACGCGCCGAGGTGGACGTCGTTGTGGAGCCGTCGCCCGATCGGATCGAACCGGGCTGCCCGCACTATGTGCGGGACCAGTGTGGTGGTTGCCAGCTGCAGCATCTCGCGCTCCCCGCACAGCTGGCGGCGAAGCGCTCAATCGTGGGGGAAACACTCCGCCGCATCGGGAAGCTGGAGGTGGAGGATCCCGAGATCGAGCCGGCCGCCGCCGTCTGGGGCTATCGGAACAAGGTGACGCTGACCGTCTCCGACGCCGGTCGGCGGATCGGATTCCACCGGCAGGGGCGCGCGGGAGAAGTCTTCGACCTCGAGCGGTGCCTCATCGCCGATCCCGCGCTGATGGAGCTCTGGACCACCGTGCGGGAGCATCGCGCGCTCCTCCCCGAGCACGCCGAGCAGATCGTGCTTCGCCGGGACCGCGAGGGCGGACTCCACCTGATCGCGAAGGTCAGCGGGCAGACGGTGTGGCGCTCGGCGGCGCTCCTCCACGTGGCGCTGGTGCGCCGGGGGGTGCCGGCGGTGCTCTGGTGGGTGCCGGAAGAGGGAGCGCCACGGGCGGTCGCCGGCGCCGCGGAGCCATATCCCGCGGCCGTCTTCGAACAGGTGCACCCGGCCATGGGCGACCGGGTCCGGGCCTGGGCGCTCGAACAGCTGGGGCACTGGGAGGGGATGACCGCCTGGGACCTTTACGCCGGGGTGGGGGAGACCTCGGCCCTGCTGGTGGCTGGCGGCGCCACCGTCGAGAGCGTGGAGGTCGATGCGCGCGCGGTGGTCGAGGCAAACCGACGGGGACCGGACGAAGGGATTGAGCGGCACGCCGGGCGGGCGGAGGATATCGTGCCCCGGCTGCGGCCGGCGGGGCTGGTGGTCACCAACCCACCGAGGACCGGGATGGACGAACGGGTGACGGACGCGATCGCCGCGGCCCGCCCGAAGAAAATCGCCTACATCAGTTGCGACCCGGCCACCCTTGCACGGGACCTCGCACGATTGCTTCCCCGCGTCCCCGCTTCCCCGCCCATGCGCCTCGCCGCCCTGCGCGCCTTCGACCTCTTCCCACAGACGGCGCACGTCGAGACGGTGGCGATCCTGGAGAGTGACGGATGAAGTATTTCGTGTCGGTGGGGGGCGTGCAGGTGGAGGTGGCCGTCGAGCCCGACGGCATCCGGGTGGATGGCGAGCTGGTGGACGCGGCGCTGGAGCCACTCGCCGGCACGCCGCTCCAGCAGCTCCGGATGGGGGAGCGCACGCTGGTCTTTTCCATCGATCCCCGCGAGCGCGGGGAGTGGGAGCTTGGTTATCGTGGCGAGCGGTGGACGGCCTCGGTCGTGGACGAGCGTACCCGGCATATCCGGAGCCTCACCGGCGAGGGTCGGCAGCGGGTGGGGGCAGGGGAGGTCAAGGCGCCGATGCCGGGGTTGGTGCTCCGGGTCCTGGTGGAGCCGGGGCAGCGGGTGGAGGCGGGGGCGGGGCTGGCGGTCCTGGAGGCCATGAAGATGGAGAACCAGATCAAGGCCCCCGCGGCCGGGGTGGTCGAGGCGGTCCGGGTCGAGGCCGGGAAGGCGGTCGAGAAGGGGCAGGTGCTGGTGGTACTGGCCGCCCCGCCAGCGCCCGGCCCGGCCGGGGATGGGGTGGCTTGACCAGAGCCGATATTCCCGGCTATCTTACGGGTCTGTGTCGATTTACCCGTTTTCAGGGAACTGGCAGGAATGACAATGAAGACCTTTAGCGCGACGCCGAGCGACATCCACCACGAGTGGCTGATCGTTGACGCCCAGGACGTGCCGCTCGGCCGGTTGGCCAGCACGGTGGCGCAGCTCATCCGGGGCAAGCACAAGCCGACGTACACGCCGCACATGGATGTCGGCGACTTCGTCATCGTCATCAACGCCGAGAAGGTCCGCCTGACGGGCAAGAAGCTCGACGGCAAGACCTACTTCAAGTACACCGGGTACATGGGCCACGAAACCCACACGACCGCCCGGAACCTGATGGCCAAGCACCCTGACCGGGTCATTGAGAAGGCCGTCTTCGGCATGCTGCCGAAGACCTCGCTCGCCAAGCAGCACCTGCGCGGCAAGCTCAAGGTGTACGCCGGCGCGGAGCACCCGCACGCGGCGCAGCAGCCCAAGCCCTTTACGATTCAGTCCAGCACCCAGAAGGTGAGCGCATGACGGCTTCTCCCGAATTCCGGTGGCAGGCAGTGGGTCGCCGCAAGACCAGCGTCGCCCGCGTGTACCTGACGCCCGGCACTGGCAAGTGGGACATCAACGGCCGCACGCTCGGCGACTACTTCCCCCGGCCCTCGCTGGTGCAGCACATCCAGCAGTCGTTCACGGCCACGGACACCCTCGGCGCCTTTGACGTTCGCGCCCATGTGGACGGTGGCGGGCAGGCGGGCCAGGCAGGCGCGCTTCGGCACGGCATCGCGCGGGCGCTGGTGGAGGCCGACGGTCTGCACCGGGCCAAGCTGCGGGCCGCCGGGCTCCTGACGCGCGACCCGCGCGCCGTGGAGCGGAAGAAGCCAGGCCGTCCGGGCGCCCGGAAGCGGTTCCAGTTCAGCAAGCGGTAGCAGCAGGCGGCCGACCGGCCGCCATCCTCCACATCGCCGGATTCCGACCCGGGTGCCCCCAGGGGTCAGGTTGGAAGACGAAGGCGGTGGTCGGACAACCCTCATAACTGAAGGATCGACGAACTCGCATGGCACAGCCCGCACTGCAGGACCTGCTCGAAGCCGGCGTTCACTTCGGCCACCAGACCCGTCGGTGGAACCCGAAGATGCGCCGTTTCATCTTCGCCGAACGCTCCGGCATCTACATCATCGACCTGCAGAAGACCCTCCGGCAGATCATCAAGGCCCAGGAGCTCCTCCGCACCGTCGTCCTCAAGGGCGACAGCGTCCTCTTCGTGTGCACCAAGCGGCAGCTCAAGGCCGTGGTGCAGGCCGAGGCGACCGAGAGCGGCGGGCACTACGTCACGGAGCGGTGGCTGGGCGGCATGCTCACCAACTTCCAGACGGTCAAGAAGCAGATCCGGCGGCTGAAGGACCTCGAGCAGGGGGCCTCGGACGGCGAGTTCGAGAGCTACACCAAGAAGGAAAAGCTGCTCTTCGAGCGGGAGCGCGTGAAGCTGTCGCGCAACCTCGAGGGCATCAAGAACATGGCCCGGCTGCCCGGCGCGCTCTTCGTGGTGGACGCCAAGAAGGAAAAGATTGCGGTCGCCGAGGCCAACAAGCTCGGGATCCCGGTGGTGGCCATCGTGGACACCAACGCCGACCCCGACGTGATCACCGTGCCGATCCCGGGCAACGACGACGCCATCCGCGCCGTCGCCCTGATCACGCATGCGCTGGCGGACACGATCGCCGAAGCCCGCGCCCAGATGCCGGCGCGTGACGCGGCCGACGCCGACGACGCCGAGACGTACAGCACCGACTCCGGCACCGAAGGCGACGCCGACGCGGACCGAAAGAAGCGCCGGGCCCGCCGGAAGCGCCGGCCGAAGCCCGAGGCGATCGCCGCGCGGCTCAAGGGGGAGTCGGAGACGGCGGATTCGGGGGAGGCCGAGGCGGCTGCCCCGGCTGCCGCGGCAGAGTCGGACGCCTAGTCCGGCCCCTGCGGGATCCTGCGTGCCGCCGCCCCCGGCCTCCAACCGGCCTGGGCGGCGGTTTCACTATCCAACACTACCTGTGAGTATTCAGCCATGACGACGAAGACGAAGGCGATTTCAGCGAAGGACGTTGCCGAGCTCCGCGCCCGGACCGGTGCCGGCATGATGGACTGCAAGAAGGCGCTCGAGGAGGCCGGCGGCGACAAGGAGAAGGCCGGCGAGCTGCTGCGGGCCAAGGGCATGGCGAAGGCGGAGAAGCGCGCCGGCCGGAGCGCCAGCCAGGGCCTGGTGGTCAACTACATGCACCACAACGGGCAGGTGGGCGTGCTGGTCGAGCTGAACAGCGAGACCGACTTCGTGGCGCGGACCGAGGCCTTCGGCCAGCTGGCGCGCGACATCGCGCTGCACATCGCCTCGGCCGATCCGCTGGCGGTCAACCCGGAGGACATCGATCCCGAGCTCATCGAGCGCGAGCGCCGGATCGCCGAGCAGCAGGTGGCCGAAGAAGGGAAGCCGGAGGCCATCCGCGCCAAGATCGTCGACGGCAAGATCAAGAAGTTCGTCGCGGAGCGGACGCTGCTCGAGCAGCCGTTCGTGAAGGACGACAGCAAGACGATCGGCCAGCTGGTGAAGGAAGTGTCGGGCCAGCTGGGCGAGGCCGTCGTGGTCCGCCGCTTCGCCCGGTTCAAGATCGGGGAAGAGTGATGGCCTTGGCCTACCCGCGCGCCCTCCTCAAGGTGTCCGGCGAAGCGCTCGCCGGTGAGAAGGGCGTGGGGGTGGACTTCAAGGTGGTCGAAGCCCTGGCCGACCAGATCAAGACCGTGCACGCGATGGGCGTGCAGCTGAGCCTCGTCGTCGGCGGCGGCAACATCATCCGCGGCACGGCGGCCAGCCGGGAAGGGCTCGACCGGGTCAACGCCGATTACATGGGGATGCTGGCCACGGTCATCAACGCGCTCGCCATGCAGGATGTGCTCGAAAAGCTCGGCGTGCATACCCGTGTCATGACCGCCATCCGGATGGAGTCGCTCGCCGAACCGTACATCCGTCGCCGCGCGCAGCGGCACCTCGAGAAGGGCCGGCTGGTCATCTTCGCCGGCGGCACTGGCAACCCCTTCTTCTCCACCGACACCGCCGCCGTGCTCCGGGCGCTGGAAGTGGAGGCCGACGTCATCCTCAAGGCCACCAACGTGGACGGCGTCTACACGGCGGATCCCCGGACCGACAAGGCCGCCGCCTTCATTCCGGAGCTCACCTTCCAGGAAGCGATCGTCAAGGGTTACGCCGTCATGGACGCCAACGCGTTCGGGCTCTGCAAGGCCAACCAGCTGCCGATCCAGGTCTTCAACATCAACGAACCCGGAGCCATCGCGCGGATCCTGCGGGGCGAGCGGGTCGGGACAATCGTCCGATGAGCACCATTCCAGAACTGCTGAAGCACTGCCGCGAATTGATGGTCAAGGCCGTGGACAGCACCAAGCGCGAACTGACCGGCATTCGGAGCGGCAAGGCCAGCACGGCCTTGCTCGACAGCATCCGCATCGACGCCTACGGCTCCAGCGTGCCCCTGAACCAGGTGGCGATGGTGGCGGCGCCCGAGCCCCGCATGCTCACCGTCCAGCCCTTCGACAAGACGCTGGCGCCGGTCATCGAGAAAGCCATTCGTGACGGCGACCTCGGGCTCAACCCCGCCTCCCAGGGCAACCTCATCCGGGTCCCGCTGCCCGCCCTCTCCGAGGAGCGGCGCAAGGAACTGGTCAAGGTGGTGCACAAGCTGGCGGAAGAGGGGCGTATCGCCATCCGGCACGCGCGGACGGACACCCTCGGCAAGATCAAGAAGCTCGAGCACATCAGCGAGGACGACAAGGCGCGCGGCGAGAAGGACGTCCAGAAGCTCACGGACGAACATGTCAAGCTCGTGGACGAAGTGATCAAGTCCAAAGAAGCGGAAATCATGGAAGTTTGACGGCATGAGCGATCCGCTGCTCGATTCGATCCTTCGGCAGGGTGCGGTCCCGGCGCACGTCGCCATCATCATGGACGGAAACGGCCGGTGGGCGCAGGCGCGCGCCCTGCCGCGCCCGGCAGGACACCAGGCCGGCATGCAGGCGGTGCGCGAGGCCGTCGAAGGCGCGCGCAGCGCCGGCGTCAAGGTGCTTACCCTCTTCGCCTTTTCCCAGGAAAACTGGCACCGACCGCCCGAGGAAATCGACGCCCTCATGTCGCTCCTCGAGGAGTATATCGCGCGGGAGCGCGAGGAACTCATCGCGCGGGGCGTGGCGGTGCGGTTTCTCGGCGACCTCGACCGGCTCGTGCCGAGCGCGCGAGCCGCGGTGGACGAGACCATCCGCGCCACCGCGGGCGGCACCGAACTGGCGCTCAACATCTGCATCTCCTACGGGTCGCGCGCGGAACTGACCCGGGCGGCCCGTCTCATCGCCGAGGATGTCGCCGCCGGCCGGCTGGTCCCCGCCGAGGTGGACGAGGATGCCATCGCACGCCGGCTCTACACCGCCGTCTGGCCCGACCCCGACCTGCTCATCCGCACCTCCGGGGAACTCCGCCTCTCCAATTTTCTGCTCTGGCAGCTGGCCTACGCTGAGTTCTTCGTGACCCCGGTGCTCTGGCCCGACTTCACGCGCCACGATTTCTTCGAGGCCGTCGTCGAGTTCCAGCGCCGCGACCGCCGATTCGGACGCGTCCCGACCTGATGGACCGCAACATGCAAGCGCGGATCGCGTTCGCCGCGGTCGCGATCCCAACGGCGCTGGCCATCGTCTGGTTCGGCGGGTGGGCGCTGGTGGTCCTGCTGACGCTGGCCGGCGTGCTCGGCACCCGCGAGCTGTTCAACTTTGCCGAACAGCGGGGCGTGCGGCCCTCGCCGGTCCTGGGACTCGGCGCTGCGGCCCTCGCGGCCCCGCTCACCTGGCTGTCCCTGAGCCGCCCCGCCGTCTTCGTGGCCATCGCCGACTGGTGGCCGTACGCCGCCGCGGTCTGGGTGCTCGCCGTGCTCACCTGGGCCACCATGCGCCGCGCGCCCGACGCCCATCCGCTCGGCGCCGTGACCGTGACGCTGATCGGGCCGCTCTACGCCGCGGCGCTTCCCGCGTTTCTCCTGGTCCTCCGCCACACCTCGTACGGCCTGATGTCGTGGGGCGGCACCGCCCTCGTCTTCTTCCCGCTGGTGGTCACCTGGGTCGGCGACTCGGCCGCCATGTCGGGCGGCCGCGCCTTCGGGGGGCCGAAGATGGCGCCGACCATCAGCCCCGGGAAGACGCGCTCGGGCGGCATCAGCGGCCTGGTCGGCGCGGCCGTCGCCGGCGCGCTCCTGGTGCCGCTCGCGCTCCGGCCCACCGGCGTTGACCTTGGCGTCGCCGCGGCGGCCGCGATCGGCCTGCTGCTTGGCGTGGTCGGGCAGGTGGGCGACCTGGCCGAATCGCTCCTCAAGCGCGAGGCGGGCGTCAAGGACTCGAGTCACCTGATTCCCGGTCACGGCGGCGTCCTCGACCGGTTCGACTCGCTGATCTTCGTGCTTCCCGTCGCGGCGCTGCTCTTCCGTCTGCTCGGCGTTCTCTGATGCGCGGAGTGGCGGTGCTGGGCTCCACCGGCTCCATCGGTCGGAGCACGCTGGCCGTCCTCGCCCGGCAGCGGGAGCACTTCCGCGTCGTGGCGCTCACCGCCGGCCGCAACGCCACCCTCCTCGAATCCCAGCGCCGCGAGTGGACCCCCGACTTCGTCGGGCTGGCCGACGTCGCCGGCGCGGCGGTCCTTCTCGAGGCGGCGACCCATCCCGCCGTCGATATCGTGGTGAACGCGGTCGTCGGCGCGGCCGGCCTCGACGCGACGCTCGCGGCGCTGCGTGCGGGGAAGCGCGTCGCCCTCGCCAACAAGGAATCGCTGGTGATGGCCGGGGAACTGGTGATGGAAGCTGCGCGGTCCGGCGGCGGAGAGCTAATTCCGGTGGACAGCGAGCACAGCGCCGTGCTGCAGTGCCTCGCCGGCCAGGACAGCACGCTCGAACGGCTGATCCTGACGGCGTCCGGCGGTCCCTTCCGCGAATGGTCCCCCGAGCGGGTGCAGGGGGCGTCGATCGAGGAGGCGCTGCGTCACCCCACGTGGAGCATGGGGAGTAAGATCACCGTCGACAGCGCCACGCTGGCCAACAAGGCGCTCGAGGTGATCGAAGCCCACTTCCTGTACGGGCTCCCCTACGACCGGATCGAGGTCGTGGTGCATCCGCAGAGCATCGTGCATGCGTTCGTGGAGTTTGGCGACGGCAGCGTCCTGGCCCAGCTCGGGTTTCCTACCATGGAACTGCCGATCCTCTACGCCTTGACCCATCCGGACCGATTGCCGGACCGCGGCGTGCCGCGCTTTGACCCGATCGCCGCCGGGTCGCTCACCTTCGAGCCGGTGCGCCGGGATGTGTTCCGGACCTTTGACGCCGGCGTCGAGGCGGGCCGCGCCGGCGGCACCGCGCCGGCCGTGTTCAACGCCGCCAATGAAGTCGCCGTCGCCGCCTTTCTCGAGCGACGTATCCCGTTCGGCCGTATTCCTGACACCATCCGGGCGGCCCTTGATGCCCATACCGTTCACCCGGCAAGTTCGCTGGAGGCGGTTCGTGAGGCGGATCGCTGGGCCCGCGCCCGAGCCCGTGAGGAGATGACGTGATCGCACTCCAGACCACCCTGTCCCTGCTGGTCGTCCTCGGCATCCTGGTGTTCGTCCACGAGGCGGGGCACTTCCTGGCCGCCAAGTGGGCGGGGGTGTGGGTCCACCGCTTTGCGCTCGGCATCGGCAACCCGATCCCCGGGCTTTCCTTCAAGTGGCGGGAGACCGAGTACGCCATCTGCTGGCTGCCGCTCGGCGGGTATGTGAAGATGGCCACCGCCGAAGAGGAGGCCACCAGCAGCGCGCTCGAAGGCGGAACGCCGGATGCGATCGTGCCGCCGGACATGTATTTCGAGGCGAAGCCGGTCTGGAAGCGGATGATCATCATCCTCGCCGGCGTGACGATGAATGCACTCTTCGCGTGGGCGGTCTTCAGCGGGCTGGCCATCAAGAATGGCCGGGCCTTCGATCCCGAAACGCGGGTCGGGCAGGTCGACACCACCGGGTTCGTGGCGGCGCTGGCTCCACTGGCGCAGCTCGCGCCCGGCGACAGCATCGTGGCCGTCAACGGGGAAGCGGTGCACAACTGGGGCGACGTGCTCAACGGGATCATGAACGGATCCGCCGACACGATCACGATCGCCGTGGCGGGCAAGTCGGACATCGTCCTCCCCGTCCATCCCGACGCCGTGGAGGAGCGCGCCATGGCGGCGCAGTCGATTTCCTCCTGGCGACCCCCGGTGGTGTCGACGGTGACGCCGGGCGGGCCGGCGAGCCGGGCTGGATTCGAGCCGGGCGACCTCATTCTGACGGTGGACGGCATCGCGGTGCCGCAGTGGTGGGACCTCACCGCCCTGATCGAGGCCCGCCAGGGCGACACGGTCGCCGTCGAGGTGGCGCGTGGGGGCGAGCAGAAGAGGCTCACCGTGATTCCCGGCTCGAAGGTCGTGCGCAATCCTGATGGGTCGGAGCGGGCGGTCGGCGTCATCGGCGTCGGGAGCCAGAGCCAGGTGGTGTATGAACCGCTGGGTTTCGTCGAGGCGGTGGGGGAGGGGTTCGACGCCACGCTCAGCGCGTCGACCACCGTGGTGCGCTCGGTGCGCGGCATGCTGACCGGCCGGGTGTCAGGCCGGAACATCGGCGGGCCGATCGCGATCGGGCAGATGGCGGCAGCATCCGCCGAGGCCGGGCTCGGGGTCTTCTTCGGCTTCCTCGGCGTCATTTCGATCAACCTCGCCGTGCTGAACCTGCTGCCGATTCCGATCCTGGATGGCGGGCAGTTCCTCTTCCTGCTGGCCGAGGGGATCCTGCGGCGTCCGCTCTCGCTGAAGCTGCGGGAGCGGCTGACGGTGGTGGGGTTGGTGCTGGTGCTGGCCCTGATGCTCTTCGCGTTCTGGAATGACCTGAGCAGGATCTTCCTGAACCTCGGCTAAGTTGTTGTGCAGGATTGGCTTGCGGATTTCTCGGCCGTGGGCCATCGATTCGGGGGCCCGGGCCGGGAAGTGGCCCAACCCCTTGTCACGCCGTAACTAGCGGGTTATTTTTCTGTGCTTGGAAGAATCGTTAATTGACAGACGTTGCCCGAGCGGGCACCCAACGGAAACCGACAGAATGAGCTTCGACAAGCAGGCCGTCACTGAAAAGCATCGCCTCCACGAGACGGACACCGGGTCCGCTCCCCTGCAGGTGGCCATGCTGACCGAGCGGATCAACTCGCTCACCGAACACTTCCGGACCCACTCGAAGGACCATCATGGTCGCCGAGGGCTCCTGAAGATGGTCGGCACGCGGCGCCGCCTGCTCACGTACCTGAAGCGAAACGATCTGCCGACATACCGAGCGCTCCTCGAGCAACTCGGTCTCCGCCACTAACTGAAGCCCGTGGGCGAGGGCGTCCCGACCGAGCACGACGGGACGCCCTCTTTGCATTGCGTGCTCTGAGAAAAGAAAAGGTTGTGACTGTGCATCGGATTGAAACTGAGTTCGCCGGCCGGACCCTCACGATCGAGACCGGGAAGATGGCGAAGCAGGCCGCCGGCTCCTGCCTGGTACGGTACGGCGACACGATGGTGCTGGCGGCGGTGACTGTCTCCAAGAACGTCTCCACCCTCCCGTTCTTCCCCCTGACGGTCGAGTATCGCGAGAAGACCTACGCCGCGGGCAAGATCCCCGGCGGGTTCCTGAAGCGCGAAGGCCGTCCGTCGGACAAGGAAATCCTTGCCGCGCGCGGCATCGACCGGTCCATCCGGCCGCTCTTCCCCGAGGGGTTCAAGAACGAGATCCAGGTGTTCGTCACGGTCATCTCGGCCGACCAGGAGAACGACGCGGACGTGCTCGGTGTCCTGGCCGCCTCGACCGCGCTGAGCATCTCGCCGATTCCGTGGGACGGCCCGCTGGCCGCGGTGCGCGTCGGCCAGGTCGAGGGCAACTGGATCCTCAATCCGACCTTCCAGCAGCTGGAATTCTCCGCGCTCGACCTTTTCATCACCGGCTCTGCCGACTCGATCGTGATGGTCGAGGGTGGCGCGCACGAGATTTCCGAGAAGGATGTCCTCAACGCCCTGAAGATCGGGCAGAAGGGGATCAAGGAGCTGGTGGGCCACGCGAAGAAGATCATCGCCAAGGCCGCCAAGCCGAAGATGGAGTGGACCAAGGCCCCGCGCGACGAGGCCCTCACGAAGCGTGTGGCGGAGCTGCTCGAAAAGCCGATGGCCAAGGCCATCAACGCGAAGGACAAGGCGGGCCGCGCCGAGGGCGTCGCCAAGGTCAAGTCCGCCGCGATCGAGACGCTCGCGGCCGAGTTTCCCGACGCCGGCCGGACCATCGGCAACGAGATCGAGGAAGTCGAATACCGCGTCATGCGCGCACAGGTGCTCGACAAGGGTGAGCGGGTGGACGGGCGCGACCCCGACACCGTTCGTCCGATCACGATCGAGACCGGCCTGTTGCCCCGGGCGCATGGCTCGGCGCTGTTCACCCGCGGCCAGACCCAGGCGCTGGTGGCGGCCACCCTCGGCACCGCCGACGACGAGCAGCGCATCGACAACATCGACGTGCCGCGCGAGACGACCAAGTCGTTCATGCTGCACTACAACTTCCCGCCGTACTGCACCGGCGAAGTGAAGATGATCCGCGGCACCAGCCGCCGCGAAATCGGGCACGGCACGCTCGCCGAGCGGGCGCTGCAGCCGCTGCTGCCGCGGTACGAGGAGTTCCCCTACACGATGCGCCTCGTCTCGGAAGTCCTCGAGTCGAACGGCTCGTCCTCGATGGCCTCGGTGTGCGGCGGCTCGCTGTCGCTCATGGATGCCGGCGTGCCGATGAAGAGCGCCTGCGCCGGCGTGGCGATGGGCCTGATCAAGGAAGGGAAGAAGGTCGCCATCCTCACCGACATTCTCGGTTCGGAAGACCACCTCGGCGACATGGACTTCAAGGTGGCCGGCACGACCGAGGGCATCACCTCGATCCAGATGGACATCAAGATCCAGGGCCTCGACCTGAAGATCATGGAAGAAGCGCTCGACAAGGCACGCCTTGGCCGCCTCCACATTCTCGGCGAAATGGCGAAGGTGCTCGACACCCACCGGCCCGAGATGTCGCCGTGGGCGCCCCGGATCTTCACGCTGCAGATCAAGCCCGACAAGATCGGCGACCTCATCGGTCCGAAGGGCAAGACCATCCGTGGCATCCAGGACGCCACCGGCGCCAAGATCAGCGTCGAGGACTCCGGCCTCGTCACCATCGCCGCCGTCGGCGGTGAGGCGGGCGAGAAGGCCCGCGAGATGGTCACGGCCATCTGCACCGAGCCCGAGGTCGGCAAGATCTATGAAGGCCCCGTCAAGAGCACCACGGCGTTCGGCGCCTTCATCGAGATCCTTCCCGGCGTCGAGGGGCTGCTGCACATCAGCGAGCTCCAGCACGCCCGCACCGAGAAGACCGAAGACGTTGTCAAGAAGGGCGACATCGTGAAGGTCAAGCTCCTCGAGGTGGATGAGCGCGGCCGGATGAAGCTGTCCCGGAAGGCGCTCCTGCCGAAGGAGTAGCACAGTGACGACTGTCCGTCTCGACGACGGGCTGTTCCAGACGAGCGCACCCAACGGCTGCACACTCCTCACGGAGAAGTTGCCGGGGGTGCGCTCGGCCGCTTTGGGGATCTGGGTCCGCTCGGCGAGCGCGCACGAGGCTCGGCCGAAGATGGGTGTGTCGCACCTGCTCGAGCACATGGTCTTCAAGGGCACCGAACGGCGCACCGCCCGCCAGATTGCGCTGGAACTCGAGGTGCGGGGCGGAAGCCTCGATGCCTACACCAGCCGCGACCACACCAGCTACCAGGCGCACGTCCTCGACACCGACCTCCCGCTGGCCTCGGATATCCTGTCCGACCTGGTCCGGCGCCCGCTGCTGCGGGAGGCGGATCTCGTGCCCGAGCGCAACGTGGTGCTCGAGGAGATCAACGGCGTGGAGGACACGCCCGACGACCTGGTGTTCGAACTGCATTCCGAGACCCTCTGGCCCTCCCATCCCTACGGCTACTCGATTCTGGGCAGCGCCGAGACCGTGGGCGCCCTCTCCGCTGCCGATCTCCAGGCCTCGCACCGCAACGGCTACTTCCGGGGGAACTGCGTCATTGCCGCCGCCGGGAACGTGGAGCACGAGGCGCTGCTGGAGGCACTGGCGGGGGAGGGGTGGTTTGACGGCCCCGAGCATGAGACGCCGCTGCCCCCTGCCGCCCCGGGTGAGCCGGCCCGCGGGGGGGTGCGCCACGAGAGTCGGGACACGACCCAGGCGCATATCGTCTTCGGCACTGATACGTTTCCCTACGCCGACAGCCGCCGATACGCCATGGGCATGCTCATCAATGCCTTCGGTGGCGGGATGTCGAGTCGCCTCTTCCAGCGGATCCGGGAGGAACTGGGGCTGGCGTACGCGATCTACGCCTATCACCAGTTTTACCGGTCGGCGGGGCAGTCGGGGGTCTACATCGGGACCAAGCCGGAGACCGCCGAGCGGGCCATGGAGGCGATCCTGGGCGAGTACCGGCTGATGGCCGGGGAAGGGCTGTCGGCCACGGAAATCGAGGACGCGCGGCGCCAGCTCAAGGGGCAGGTGATGCTCGGTCTCGAGAGCCCCCAAAGCCGCATGAACCGGCTGGCGAGCCTGACCCTGCAGGGGGAGGCGTACCGGCCGCTGGACCGCGTTCTGGAGGAAATCGACGCCGTGACGACGGAAACACTGGCCGCGGTGGCCGCAGAGTTCTTCGCGCCGGAGCGGCAGACGATCGTGAGGTTGGGACCGAAGCTGTGAGGAGTGAAGGCTGAGGACTGTCTGTCACCAACGACATTTACCAAGGGTCGAGCCATGATCATCGGCGTACCGAAGGAAATCAAGACCAACGAAAATCGTATCGCGCTCGTTCCTGCCGGCGCCGAGGCGCTGGTCGGGGCAGGGCACACCGTGTACATCGAAGCCGGGGCCGGCCTCGGCAGCGGCTTCCCCGACGAGGCGTACACGGCGGTCGGCGCGAAGACGCTGCCCACGGCCGACGATGTCTGGGCCAAGGCCGACATGATCATGAAGGTCAAGGAGCCGATTGCCGTGGAGTGGCCCCGGATGCGGAAGGGCCAGCTGATCTACACCTACTTCCACTTTGCCGCGGCGGAGGAGCTGACCAAGGCGGTCATCAAGTCGGGCGCGGTGGCGGTGGCGTACGAGACGGTGCAGCTGCCCAACGGTGAACTGCCCTGCTCACCCCGATGTCCGAGGTCGCGGGCCGGATGGCGGTGCAGGAAGGCGCCAAGTACCTCGAGAAGGTGTTCGGCGGCAGCGGCATTCTGCTCGGCGGCGTGCCGGGCGTCGCGCCGGGCGAGGTGGTGATCATCGGCGGTGGCGTGGTCGGCATCGGGGCCGCGAAGATGGCCGCCGGCCTCGGCGCGCACGTCACGATTCTCGACGTGTCGCTCGACCGGCTCCGGTATCTCGACGACGTGCTGCCGGCCAACGTCGACACCTGCTACTCCAACCGTCACAACATTCTCGACGCCCTTCGCCATGCGGACCTGGTGGTCGGCGCGGTCCTCCTCCCCGGTGCCAAGGCGCCCCATCTCGTCAAGCGGGCCGACCTGGCGCTCATGAAGCCCGGCTCGGTGATCGTGGACGTGGCGGTGGACCAGGGCGGCTGCGTCGAGACGATCAAGCCCACCACCCACGAGAATCCGACCTACTTCGTGGATGGCATCCTCCACTACGCCGTCGCCAACATGCCGGGCGGCGTGCCGCGCACCTCCACGCTCGCCCTGACCAACGCGACCCTGCCGTACGGCCTCAAGCTGGCCAAGCTCGGCTGGAAGGCGGCCTGCAAGGCCGATCGCTCCCTGATGCTCGGCCTGAACGTGGTGGAAGGCAAGGTCGTTTATCCTGGGGTCGCCGAGGCGTTTGGCCTGCCGCTGGTGGACGTCGAGACGCTCCTCTAGTGCAGGTCGCTCCCGCGCCGGTGACCCGCGTCACATGATTCGATGACGAAGATCCGTATCGTTCGTCTCCCGCACGGGGAGGGGCTGCCCCTCCCCGCCCGGGCTACCGCCGGGGCGGCCGGGTTCGATCTGGCCAGCGCCGAGGAGGGGGAGCTCGCTCCCATGGAGCGGCGGCTTTTTGCGACTGGTTTCGCGATTGCCATCCCCGCCGGGTATGAGGTGCAGCTCCGCCCCCGTTCGGGGCTGGCGCTCCGGGAGGGGCTGACCCTTCCCAATACTCCCGCCACCATCGACAGCGACTATCGTGGCGAGCTCAAGGTTGCCCTGGTCAACCTAGGGGCCGCGCCGGTGCGGGTCACCAGGGGCATGCGGATTGCTCAAATGCTCGTGTCCCGAGTGGAGCCGGCCAGCTTCGAGGAAGTCGATTCCCTCCCCCCCACGGAGCGGGGGGAGGGCGGATTCGGCAGCACCGGGCACTAGCGTCTAACTCTCGGTCTTGTCCCGATTTACGGCATTCGTTAGCTTTGTGCTCGACGCCCCCCACCCAACTGAAAGCCACGAGATTGCCCACAGGATGAAGCTGCCCTCCTTTCGCCTAAGCTCGCTTATCCCCGCCAATGAAATTGCGGTCGATCTGGGCACGGCGAATACGCTGATTTACGTGAAGGGCGAGGGCATCGTGCTGAACGAGCCTTCCGTCGTCGCGCTTGAAAAAGCCACGGGCAAGATCAAGGGCATCGGACTCGAGGCAAAGCGGATGCTGGGGCGCACCCCCGAAGGCATCCTCGCCGTACGTCCGCTGAAGGACGGCGTCATCGCCGACTTCGACGTGACCGAGAAGATGCTCCGCTATTTCCTCAAGACGATCATCGACAAGCATGTGTTCCGCGTGAAGCCGAAGGTCATCGTGTGCGTGCCGAGCGGCATCACCGAAGTGGAGCGGCGCGCGGTGCGCGACTCCGCGGAAACGGCTGGGGCCAAGGAAGTGTGGATGGTGGCGGAACCGATGGCGGCGGCCATCGGCGTGGGGCTGCCGGTGGAAACGCCGACGGGCAACATGGTCATCGACATCGGCGGCGGCACCACGGAAATCGCGGTCATCGCGCTGTCCGGCATCGTGTCCGACACATCGATCCGCACCGGCGGCGACGAGCTCGACATGGCCATCGTGCAGTTCATGCGCAAGAACTACAATCTCCTCGTCGGCGAGCCGACGGCGGAGGCGATCAAGATCAAGATCGGCTCGGCGGCTCCCGTCGGCGAGGAGCGCGAGATGGAGGTCAAGGGACGGGACCTGGTGTCCGGGATCCCGAAGACCGTGCGCGTCCACTCCTCGGAAATCCGCGAGGCGGTTCAGGAGCCGATCCAGCAAATCGTCGACGCGGTTCGCCGCGCCCTCGAAATTACCCCGCCGGAGCTCGCCAGCGACATCGTGGACCGCGGGATCATCATGACCGGCGGCGGCGCGCTCATCCGCGGGCTCGACGTGCTCCTGGCCCAGGAAACCGGGCTCCCGATCCACGTGGACGAAGATCCGCTCACCTGCGTTGTCCGCGGCACAGGCCGCATCCTCGACGACCCGCTGAAGTACCAAAGCGTCCTTTCCAAGTAGCATGCTGGCGCCGGATCGCACGTTCGCCCGTCGCGACACCGCCCTCTTCATCCTCTGCCTCGTCCTGTCGGTGGGTGCCCTGTTCGCACCGGAGAGCTGGCAGTACGCCATCGCCTCCAGCGCCCGCAACACGGCGCTCGCCCCGCTGATCGCGTTGCAGCGCCGCGCCGAGGCCTCGCGCACCAGCCTGGCGCGCTTCGAGTTGTTGACCGCCCAGCGTGATTCCGCCACCGTCGCGGCGCAGTCGCTCCCCGTCCTACTCGACGAGAACAATCAGCTTCGCGCGCTCCTCGGCCTGACGCAGCGGTTGCCACGGCGGGTGATTCCTGCCGAGGTGCTCCACCAGTCGCTCCCGACCGATGGACGGACCCTGCTCCTCGGCGCGGGTCGCCAATCGGGACTCGAGCCGTTCCAGGCGGTGGTGGCCCCGGAGGGGCTGCTTGGGGTCGTGCTCACCGCCGGACCCACCACATCCGTGGTCATGACCTGGGCACATCCCGACTTTCGCGCGAGCGCGGTGACACTGGACGGCTCCGTCATGCGGCATCATCGGCGGCCACCGCGGACGCTTCGGTGCGCGAACCGATGCTGCCGTCCCGCAGGAGTTCCCTATCGGGACTCAGTCCCGGTGGGGACCGAGGTCATCACCTCCGGGCTCGGCGGGGGTGTATCGCGCGGTCTCCCCATCGGAACGGTGGTTGGTGTGGCCCGCCAGTCGGAGGGGTGGGAGCGGGTCTACCTCGTCCGCCCGGCGGCCGCACCCGCGCGGGTGAGCCACGCCCTCGTCCTCCCCGCCACGACCGTGTGGGTACCGGCGCCAGTGGGGGACTCCCTCCCATGAGTTCCGCACGCGGCAGCCGCATCCGCTTCAGCCTTGTGATGCTCCTCCTGGTGGGGCTCCAGTTCTATGTCCGCCCTCGGCTCGGCAACCCGCACGTCGCGCCCGATTTCCTGATGCTCGGCCTGATGATCTTCGCCATCCGGAGCCGGCCCGGCGCCGCCGCATTTGCGGGGTTCCTGATCGGTTTTGCCAGCGACGCCCTCACGCCGGCGCGGTTCGGCGCCGCGATGCTCGCCAACACGCTGGTCGGGTATGCCGCGGCGTGGGGGCGCGCCGTCTTCTTTGCCGACAACCTGCTCGTCAACGCCGGGTTCATCGCCGTCGGCGTCTGGCTGCGCGACCTGCTGGTGCTGATGGCCAGCGGGACCGGCGGGAAGGAACTGGCGGTCCAGCTCGGCGTCTGGAGCCCGCTCATGGCGCTCAGCACCGCCGTGACCGGCATCGTGGTCCTGACGGTGTTCCGCGACTGGCTTGATATCCGGCTCGAGGAATGAACGAGTTCCACTCCTATCGTCGCGCCGAGCGGGCGGCGATCGCCCGCTGGTTCTTCTTCGCGACTTTTCTCGTCCTCTCCGTCGCGTTCTTCCGCACCCAGGTCGTCCAGCACGAGCGGTTCCGGCTGCGCGCCGAGAAGAACCGACTGCGCATCGTTCCCCTGATGGCACCGCGCGGCGTCATCTATGACCGCAACGGCCTGGTCATCGCCGACAACATTCCCGGCTATGCGATCAAGCTCCTTGCGCCGTCGGCCGACTCGCTGCGTGCGGTGCTTGCGCGGTTCATGGCGGTGGTCCCGCTCGACAGCGCCCAGGTCAGCGGGATCATGGCGCGCTACCGCCAGGCGCCGTACCAGCCGGTCGTGGTGCTCGGGACCGGAAGCTTCGAGACGGTGTCGCGGCTCGAGGAGCGCCGGGCCGTCCTGCCCGGCCTGGTCATCCAGTCGGAGCCGCGCCGGTTCTACCCCGATGGCAAGGCGGTGTCGCACCTGGTCGGGTATGTCGGGGAAGTCAGTGAACGCGATCTCGAGACCGACCGGTTTCCGGGCGCGCAGCTCGGGACAGTGGTCGGGCGGGCGGGGCTGGAACAGGAATATGACGCGGAGCTGCGGGGGCGGCCCGGTGTGCACTACGTCGAGGTGAACGCGCGCGGGCGCCTGGTACGCGAAGACGACGTGGCCCCGACGCTGCCGGCGATCCCGGGCGAGGCGATCCATACCACCATCGACCTCGAATTGCAGCGCTACATCGACAGCCTCTGGCAGGCGGCGGCGCCCGGGGTGCGTGGCGCGATGGTGGCGCTCACGCCGTCCGGTGAAGTCCTCGCGCTCTACAGCGCGCCGGGATACGACCCGAACGAATTCGTCGGCGGCATTTCCACCACGGAGTGGCGGAAGCTGAACGAGGATCCCGCCAAGCCGCTCCTCGACCGTGCCATCCAGACCCGCTATCCCCCCGCTTCGCCGTTCAAGCTGGCGACCGCCGCCATGGCCCTCAAGCGGGGTGTCGCCACCTTCTCGACGCACATGCCGGAACCCTGCCGGGGCGGCCTGCAGGTGGGCAATCGCTACTTCCGGTGCTGGAAGCCGGAAGGGCATGGCAACCTCGATCTCGAGGGCGCCATCGCGAAGAGTTGCGACGTCTACTTCTACCAGCTCGGCCTCCGGATCGGACTCGACGCCATCCTGAGCGACGGCGTGCTGATGGGCTTCCGCGACAAGAGCGGGATCGACCTGGAGAACGAGATCGCCCCGATCTACCCGTCGAACGCCGCCTATTTTGACCGGAAATACGGGCCGCGCGGATGGAGCAAGTGGGGCGCAACGCTCAATTTTTCCATCGGGCAGGGGGAGAACACCCAGAACGTCATCAACATGACCCGGTTCTTCGCGGCCCTGGCCAGCGGGGGCGGCGCACCCACACCGTATATCGTGAAGCCGCGCAGCGACGAGGTGCGTGAGCTCGGCCTCTCGCCGGCCCAGCTGGAAGGGCTCCGCACGGCGCTGATTGCGGTGGTGGAGCGGGGGACCGCGGCCGCGAGCCGGAGCCTCGACCTGGAGCTGGCGGGGAAGACCGGAACCGCGCAGAACTCGCACGGCGAAGACCACGGGTGGTACGTCGGATTCGCGCCCGCCCACAAGCCGACCATCATCGTGGGCAGCATCATGGAATTTGCCGAGCATGGCTCGAACGTGGCGCCGTACGTCAACAAGGTGCTCGCGCGGTATGTGCTGGGGAAAGACTTCAGCGATACGCCCCTGACGGTGGCCCTCCCCGCCGACTCCGCCCCCCGTGCGGTCCAGATCACCCCCGACTCCCTGCGCCTCATCGACCCGGTGGCCGACGACACCGTGCTGCCGCCGCCGCCGGCGCCCTCCGAGCCATGAGATCGCTCGGCCCCGACCGGCCGCTGATTGCGGTGACGCTGCTCCTCGCCGCCTATGGCCTCCTGACGCTCTACTCCGCCGGCCAGACCGACGTGATGACACAGGCCCAAGGGGTGTGGGTCCGGCAGCTGGTGTGGCTGGGCGTCGGAATCGTGGCGGCGTCGATCACCTTTCGGTTCTCGTTTCGGCTGCTGGAGTGGCTCGCGCCCGCGGCGTACGGCCTTGGCATCCTGCTGTTGCTGGTCACGCTCGTGGTGGGCACGGGGCAGGGGACCGCCGCTGGCACGAAGAGCTGGCTGGCCATCGGCGGACATCAGATCGGTCAGCCGGCCGAACTGGCGAAGCTTGCCGTCATCCTCATGCTGGCGCGCTACCTTTCGGCACTGCGGGATCCACCGCGGAACCTGCGGGAGCTGGTCGCCCCGTGCATGATCGCGGGCGTCCCGTTTCTCCTGGTGCTGAAGCAGCCCGACCTCGGCAGTGCCATCGTCTTCGTCGGCATCCTCTTCCTGATGCTCTTCTGGGCCGGGGTGAAGCCATCGCTGCTCTTCATGCTGGCCAGCCCCGGCCTGAGCCTGCTCCTCGCCTTCAACACGTGGACGTGGGGCCTCTGGATGATCATGCTGGCGGTGCTGCTCTTTGCCTGGCGCCCGTATGTCGTGGAGGCGGTCTTCCTCTACGTGGTGAATTCGGTGATGGGGGCAGTGGCCATCCCCCTCTGGCAGCGGCTGGCCCCGTACCAGCAAAACCGGCTCCTGACCTTCTTGAATCCCGAGATCGATCCCCGAGCCGCTGGCTACCACGCGATCCAGTCGCGGGTCGCGATCGGTTCCGGCGGGTGGTTCGGCAACGGCTTCACACTGGGACCTCAGAAGCGACTGGCCTTTCTCCCCGCGCAGCACACGGACTTCATCTTCTCCGTGGTGGGGGAGGAGCTGGGGTTCGTCGGCGTGCTCGTCGCCCTGGCGCTCTTCCTGGTCCTCTTCCTGATCCTGCTCAGGATCGCCAGAAGGGCGACCGATCCCTTCGCGAGCCTGGCCGTTTTCGGCGTGCTGGCGCTCTTGTTCACTCATGTGTTCGAAAATGTGGGGATGACGGTCAATTTGATGCCGATTACGGGCATTCCGCTGCCGTTTTTCTCCTACGGCGGGTCGTTTTTCCTGATATGCTGTGTGTCAATCGGGCTGGTCCTGCGGGCCGCCTGGGACGCACGCCTTTCAGGCTATGCTGATATGTGACAACAGCTTAGCCTTGATGGTCTGGCGCTGAACGCCTCAACCCCACAGATTAGTAGTTGCGATGCAATCACCCTCCTCCCCCCCTGGAACCTCCTCAACCCCGATCGGGGTGTAATGGCCTGGTTCAAGAAAGAGCGAAAGCCCCGGACT
Organism: Gemmatimonadales bacterium; assembly: GCA_041390145.1. Taxonomy (NCBI): domain Bacteria; kingdom Pseudomonadati; phylum Gemmatimonadota; class Gemmatimonadia; order Gemmatimonadales; species Gemmatimonadales bacterium. The sequence goes on from JAWKQM010000005.1 coordinate 175,990, forward strand.
CCGGTCCGCGAGCGTCGCGAGGTTCCCGCCGATGCCTGGGAGAAGTGTGACGAATGCGGTCACATGGACATCCGGGACAAGTTCGAGCGCGCCCTCAACGTCTGTCCCGAGTGCGGCAAGCACCGCCGGATCAGCGCGGAGGAGTACATCGAGCTGTTGACGGACGAGGGCTCCTGGCGCGAGCTGTGGGGAAACCTCCGGTCGGAAGACCCGCTCCACTTCGAGTCGTACCCCGAGCGCCTCACCAAGGCGATTGAGAAGGCCGGGCCGGCGGACGCCATTTACACCGGCATCGGGCAACTGGACGGGCTCGCCTATTATCTGGGCGTCATGAACTTCGCCTTCATGGGCGGGTCGATGGGCTCGGTGGTCGGAGAGAAGATCGCCCGCCTCGCCCGGCGCGCGCTGCGGAAGAAGCGCCCCCTGGTCTTGGTCTGTGCCTCGGGCGGTGCCCGCATGCAGGAGGGGGTCTATTCCCTCATGCAGATGGCCAAGACCAGCGCGGCGCTGGCCCAGCTCGGCCTGCACGGCATTCCCTTCATCACCATCCTGACCGACCCCACGACCGGCGGCGTGTCGGCGTCATACGCCATGCAGGGCGACGTGATTCTCGCCGAACCAGGGGCGCTCATCGGGTTTGCCGGCCAGCGGGTGATCAAGCAGACTATTGGACAGGACCTGCCGGAAGGATTCCAGACCGCAGAGTTCCTGCTGGATCATGGGCAGGTCGACGACGTGGTCCCGCGCGGATCACTGCGGGACACCACCGCCCGACTCCTCCGGCACATGCAGGGCGCGCGGGCACGCTACGAAGCGGCCGACGCCGTCTAGCCCCCGCGAAGACTCACACGAAGACACGAAGCCACGAAATCATGGAGAAAGCTCAACGCGAGATCGCTCCCATGGCTCGTCTCACTCACCTTCGTGCCTTCGTGTCTTCGTGTGAAGCTGTCAACGTGATGCCGTGAATTCGGTCCCCTTGTCGTACGCCGAAGCCCTGGCCTTTCTCTTCCCCCGCACGACCACCATCAAGTTCGGGCTCGACACCACCGCCGCCCTCCTGCGGGACCTCGGCGATCCGCACACCGTCTTTCCCTCGATCCATATCGGTGGCACCAACGGCAAGGGCAGCGTGGCGGCGCTCGTGGCGGAGGCGCTCCGCTGCGCCGGCTGGCGCGTCGGCCTCTACACCTCGCCCCACCTCGTCTCCTTTCGGGAACGGATTCGGGTCGACGGGGTGCCGATTTCCGAGGCGGCGGTGGCGATGTGGACAGCCCGGATGGCGCCCCGCATCCAGGAGCTCGGCGCGACTTTCTTCGAAGCCTCCACGGCCATGGCCTTTGCCGATTTCGCCGCGCGCGGGGTGGAGATTGCGGTCGTGGAGGTGGGGCTCGGCGGACGCCTCGACAGCACCAATATTGTCCAGCCGCTGGTCAGCGCCGTCACCAAGATCGCAATGGACCACATGAAGTATCTCGGCGAGAACCTGACCGACATCGCGAGGGAAAAGGCCGGCATCGCCAAGCCAGGGGTGCCCTTCATCATCGGCGAGCGGGAACCCGCCGTGGTGGACGTCCTCCGGCAGGAGGCCCACCGCCGTGCGCATGAGGTCGGAGGCCAGGCGGACGTGCGGGTGCTGCCGCCCGCATACACATGGACGGGACCGCTCGGGCTGCGAGGTGCCCATCAACGCCGGAATGCCGGCGTGGCCCATGGCATCCTCATGGCCCTTCCTGAGCGGTGGCGGCCCGGCCTGGAGGCAATTCACGAAGGCTTCGAGGCTGCGCGGGTTCCAGGCCGGCTGGATCGGCGCGGGAAGTGGCTCTTCGACGTGGCCCACAATCCCGACGGGATGGAGTCCCTCGTCTCGGCGCTCCAGGCCGACCCGCCGCCGGGCCCCGTGCATGCCCTGGTGAGCATTCTGGGTGACAAGGAGTGGCCCACCATGCTGGTGTGGCTCGACTCCGTGGTGGATCGGGGGGTGCTGACCGTGTCTCCATCGGCGGCCGAGCGGGGGTGGGACCTCGGATGGCTCGAATCATGGTTGGCGCGCTCCGATCGACCGCCGGCCCGCGCCCAATGGGTGCTTGTCCCTGACTTTACGGCAGCGCTCCGCGAGGTGCAGTTGGATGCCGGGACGGTGCTGGTGACCGGTTCCTTCCACACGGTCGGCGACGTGATGGAGGCGTTGGGCCTCGGGGAGTAGGGCCCCGTTCGGCATAGCCAAATCCTTTATTTTCAAGTATTTTGCCCCCCATGTCGCACCAATCCCTGCCTGGCTTCCGCGAGTTCTTTCCAGACGAGCTGGCTGCGCGCACACACCTCTTCGAGGCGTGGCGCCGGGTAGCCGTGCGGTACGGTTTCGAGGAGTACGACGGCCCGCCACTCGAGCCGCAGGAGTTGTACACCGAGAAGAGCGGCCCGGAGATTGTCGGCCAGCTCTACAACTTCGTGGACAAGGGTGACCGCGAGGTGGCGCTTCGCCCCGAGATGACCCCGACCCTTGCCCGGATGGTCGCCTCGCGCGCCAACGGACTCCGCAAGCCAATCCGCTGGTTTTCCATAGCCCAGATGTTCCGCTATGAGCGCCAGCAGCGCGGGCGCCTGCGCGAGCATTATCAGCTCAACTGCGATCTGATCGGTGAGGCCGGACCGCTCGGTGATGCCGAGGTGATCGCCCTGCTCATCGATGTCGGTCGCGAGCTCGGGCTCGATGCGAAGGCGGTTCGCGTTCGACTCTCCGACCGGCGGGTGCTCTCAGCGCTCCTGCGGAGTGCCGGCGTGACGGAGGCGCAACTGCCGCTGGCTTACGCGGCCATCGACAAGCGGGAGCGGATGGCAGAGGCCGCGCTGCTGGCCTTGCTGCAGGGCGCCGGCACGGGGGGATTGTCCCCGGCGGTGGCGGGGCGCGTCCTCGAACTCTCGGCCTTGCGGGACCTGGAAGCAGTGGCGGCTGTCCTGGCCAAGGTGCCGGGAGGGGCCGCGGCGCTCGAGCCCCTCAGGCGCACCCTGGGCGCGCTCGACGCGATGGGACTTGGGGAGTACGTGGACGTCGATCTTACCATCGTGCGCGGCCTGGCCTACTACACCGGCACCGTGTTCGAACTCTTCGACGCCGGCCGCACGCTGCGCGCCATCGCGGGAGGCGGCCGCTACGACGAGTTGCTCGGGCGGCTCGGTGGCGTCGACCTGCCGGCGGTCGGATTCGCGATGGGCGACGTCGTGATCGGTGAGTTGCTCCGGGAGCACGGCCTGCAGCCTGGATCCACCCCGTCCATCGAGGTGTTCATCGCCGGGGTGACCGAGGAGGACCTGCCGCACGTGCTGGCGCTGGCGCACGACTGTCGCGACGCGGGGCTCCGCACGGAATACGCCCTCACGGCGCAGGCGGTGGGGAAGCAGCTCAAGCTTGCGGACGCCCGGAAGGCGCGGATCGCCGTGCTGATCGGTCCGGACGACCGGGCCCGCAACGAAGTCCAGTTGAAGGACCTGATCGCGAAGGAGCAGCGTTCAGTTTCCAGAACCGAAGCGGTGGCCGCACTCCTGGCGGCACGCTCCTGACCCCGGGGCCGCGAGCCGGCCCTACCGAGCGAGGCAGCATGGCAGACGACAAGGCGCTTACGACCCGCGCGGCGGACTTCTCCGCCTGGTACAACGAAGTCATCGCCCGGGCGCAGCTGGCGGATTACAGTCCGGTGCGCGGGTGCATGGTCATTCGCCCGAACGGCTACGCCATCTGGGAGCAGATGCAGCAGGCGCTCGACCGGATGTTCAAGGAGACCGGGCACCAGAACGCCTATTTCCCCCTGTTCATTCCGCAGAGCTTCCTGGCCCGCGAGGCCGAGCACGTCGAAGGGTTCGCTCCCGAACTGGCCGTCGTGACTCACGCCGGCGGCAAGGAACTCGAGGAGCCGCTCGTCATCCGGCCGACCTCCGAGACGATCATCTACTCGATGTACGCCAAGTGGATCCAGAGCTGGCGTGACCTGCCCCTGCTCATCAATCAGTGGGCCAACGTCGTGCGGTGGGAGTTGCGCACCCGGCTCTTCCTCCGCACCACCGAGTTCCTCTGGCAGGAGGGGCACACCGCCCACGCCACGGAGGAGGAGGCGGAGGCGGAGACGCTGCTGATCCTCGGCATCTACCGCCGGTTCGCCGAGGAATGGATGGCGATGCCGGTGCTCACCGGGCGGAAGAGCGACGGCGAAAAGTTCGCGGGCGCCCTCCGCACCTATGCGATCGAAGCGCTGATGCAGGACAACCGCGCGCTGCAGGCGGGAACCAGCCACAACCTGGGCCAGAACTTCGCCAAGGCATTCGACGTCACCTTCCAGACCGCCGACGGCGGGCTCGGGCATGTCTGGAACACGTCATGGGGCGTCTCCACCCGCCTGGTCGGCGGCTTGATCATGACGCACAGCGACGACGTGGGCCTGGTGTGCCCGCCGCGCCTCGCGCAGTACCAGGTGGTGATCGTCCCGATCTATCGCAAGGACGAGGAACGGGTGGCCGTCATCGAGGCGGCGGAACGCCTGCAGCAGTCGCTGCGCGCGGCGGGCATCCGGGTGCACCTCGATGCACGCGACGGAATGAAGCCCGGCGCCAAGTACTATGAGTGGGAGTCGCGGGGCGTCCCGTTCCGTCTCGAACTCGGCCCGCGTGATCTCGCGGCCGAGCAGGTGATGCTCGCACGGCGCACCGGCGGCAAGGAACCGGTGCCGATGGCCGGCCTCGGCGACCGCATCCACGTCGAGATCGACGCGATGCAGCAGGCGCTGCTCGGCGCGGCGGTCGCGCGGCGCGAGGCGGCAACGATCCGGAACGCGACCCGGGAGCAGCTGGTGGCGGCGATGAACGGCCCGGGCGGGTTCGTCTACGGCGGCTGGTGCGGTGACGCCACCTGCGAGGCGGACATCAAGGAGCAGACCAAGGCGACCATCCGGGTCCTTCCCGATGAAGAGTTCCGGTCCGATCCCGCCCCGACCCGATGCACCTGGTGCAACCGCGACGCCGTGACGGAGGCGGTGTGGGCGAAGGCGTACTGATGGCGGGGCAGGGGGGCAGGGTGGCAGCGGGGCAGGCCGCCCTGCTGCAGGACGCGGGGATGATTGTGTCCGACGAGGGGCTGGTCATGGCGGGGGTGCCGCTCGCGCGGATTGCGCGCGAGGTCGGCACCCCCGCCTTCGTCTACAATGCGGAAGCGATCCGCCGCCAGTACCGTGCGCTGGAGACGGCGTTCGCCGGCATCCCCCACCGCATCTGCTACGCGGTCAAGGCGAACAGCAACCTTGCGATCCTGCGGCTGTTGCACGACCTGGGCGCCGGCGCGGACCTGGTGTCCGCCGGCGAAATGCGGCGGGCCATCGCCGCGGGATTTGCGCCCGGCGCCCTCGTCTTCAGCGGTGTCGGCAAGACGGCCGGGGAACTGGAGGACACGGTTGCCGCGGGCATCGGCCAGGTGAACGTCGAATCGGTCGAGGAACTCAAGCTCCTCGGTGCCGTGGCGGCACGCCTCGACCGTGTCACCTCGGTCGGCATTCGGGTCAACCCCGATGTCACGACCGACACCCATCCCTACATCTCGACCAGCCACGGCGGCATCAAGTTTGGCGTCCCGCACGATCAGGTGCAGCAGGCGGCGGACTACATCCGCGAGCATCCTCAATTGCGGCTCACCGCGGTCGCGATGCATCTCGGGAGCCAACTGCTCGACCCCGCGCCGTATGCCGAAGCGCTCGGGAAGCTGGTGGCCCTGGTGAAGGAACTGCGCGCGGCCGGCATCTCCACGCTTGAATCACTGGACATCGGCGGCGGCCTCGGCATCCGGTATCAGCCTGAGGCCGGGCCGGGGATGGACCCCGCGGCGCTCGCCGCCGTCGTCGGGCCCCTCGCCGCGCAGGCCGGTCTGCCCATCACCATGGAGCCGGGACGGTTCCTGGTCGGCAGCGCGGGGGTGTTGTTGACGACGGTGCTGTACCGGAAGCATTCGGGCGGGCGTGACTTCGTCATCGTGGACGCCGCGATGAACGATCTCCTGCGGCCAAGCCTCTACCGCGCGCACCACGAGATCGTGGAGGTCGTCCCGGCGGGCCGACAGGCCGGGCCGGTCGACGTGGTGGGCCCGATCTGCGAAACGGGCGATTTCCTGGCGCTGGAGCGGGTCCTGCCAAAGGTGGAGCCCGGCGAGCGGCTGGCCGCGCTCTGTGCCGGCGCCTACGGCTTTGTCATGAGTTCCAATTACAACACCCGCGGTCGCGCGGCGGAGGTGCTGGTGGACGGTGGGCGCGCGGCGGTGGTGCGGCCCCGCGAATCCGTCGACGGTCTCTTCGCGTCCGAAATCGCCGACCCCTTTGCCACCCTCTCCGACAACGGGTGAGGAATCAGCGGAATGAACGCTCCCAGGCACCACGACGGCATCCTGATCCTCGACTACGGCTCGCAATTCACCCAGCTGATTGCGCGGCGGGTGCGCGAAGCCCACGTCTATTGCGAGATCCACCCGGGCACCCGCTCGCTGGAGTGGATTCGTGACTGGGGCCCGAAGGGGATCATCCTCTCGGGCGGCCCCAATTCGGTGTACGACGCCGGGGCGCCGACCGCGCCGCCGGGCATTCTCGATCTCGGCGTCCCGGTGCTGGGCCTCTGTTACGGCATGCAGATCATCGCGCAGATGGCCGGCGCCAAGGTGGTCGGCGCCGACCGTCGCGAGTACGGCCGGGCGGTGGTGACGGTGGCAGGGGGCAAGCTCTTCAGTGGGTTTGCCGTGGGCGAGGAAACGGCGGTCTGGATGAGTCACGGCGACCATGTCGACACGCCGCCTCCGGGTTTCACGCTCACCGCCTCGAGCCCCAACTGTCCCGTGGCGGGGTTCGAGCACGCCAGCCGGCCGATCTTCGGGGTCCAGTTCCACCCCGAGGTGGCACACACCGCGCGGGGCGGAGAAATCATCGGCGCCTTCCTGTTCGATGTGTGCGGGGCGACGCCGGACTGGACCGCGGGGCATTTCATCGAGACCGAGACCGCGCGAATTCGCGCGCTGGCCGGTTCCGCGCGCGTCATCTGCGGCCTCTCGGGCGGCGTGGACTCCTCGGTGGCCGCGGCGCTGGTCCACCGCGCCGTGGGCGACCGGCTGACCTGCATCTTCGTCGACCACGGCCTCCTCCGGTTGCATGAACGTGACCAGGTCGAGGCGACATTCCGCCGTCACCTGGGGATCGACCTGCGCGTGGTGGAGGCGAGCGAATTGTTCCTCAAGGCGCTCGACGGGGTCAGCGACCCGGAAGAGAAGCGCCGCCGGATCGGGCACACCTTCATTGATGTGTTCGAGGCGGAGGCGAAGCAGGTGGGGCCCGACGTCGGGTTCCTGGTGCAGGGCACACTCTATCCCGACGTGATCGAGTCGGTGTCACCCACCGGGGGACCGTCGGTCACCATCAAGACCCACCACAACGTCGGCGGGCTGCCGGAGCGGCTGCCGTTCAAGCTTATCGAACCGCTGCGGGAACTGTTCAAGGACGAAGTGCGACAGGTCGGGCGGGAACTCGGTTTGCCGGAGGAGATGGTCGGACGGCATCCGTTCCCAGGGCCCGGGCTGGCCATCCGCATCCTGGGGGCGGTCTCGAAGCCGGATCTCGACATCCTCCGGGCCGTGGACGACATCTACATCGAGGAGATCCGGGCGGCGGGGCTGTACGACGACATCTGGCAGGCGTTTGCCGTGCTGCTGCCGATACGCTCTGTCGGCGTGCAGGGTGACTTCCGCACCTACGATCAGGCGGTGGCGCTTCGGGCGGTAACGAGCCGGGACGGGATGACGGCCGACTGGTTCCCCTTCCCGCACGAGGTGCTGGCGCACATCTCGAACCGGATCGCCAACGAGGTGAAGGGGGTCAACCGGGTGGTATACGACGTGAGCAGCAAACCCCCCGCCACGATCGAGTGGGAGTAGGGGGCTAGACGCCCTTCGCCGACAGCAGCTCGAAGAACTCGTCGACCGAGGCCAGCTTCGCGAGCTGTTCCGGCACACCGGGCTCCTTGGCGAGCTGGGCGATCTTGCCGAGCGTCGGGAGGTACTGGTTGGACATTTCGTTGGGTGGGGCCACGATGAGGAAGACGTGGTGGACGGGTTGCCCGTCGGCGGCACCGAATTCGAGCCCGGCCGGGGAATAGCCGTAGGCGAGTTGCAGGCGATGCACCACCAGCGAGCGGCAGTGCGGCACGGCAACGCCTCGCCCCACACCGGTAGAGCCCAGGCTTTCCCGCCGATGCAGCATCTTCAGCAAGGTGTCCGTCGATTTCTCGTCGGCGTGGAGCAGGCCCACCAACTCGGCGAGCGCCTCGTCCTTGGTGGTGGCGCTGAGCGGCAGCTGGACGGCGTCGGGCGCAAAGAATTCTCTGAGATGCATGACGGGGAAGCTAATCCCCGCCCGGAACGCGTGTCAAATCCCTATCATTGCTCGGTTTAGCCCACGGCCGTATTTTGTGGGCATGCGGCTCCCCTATCCCGTTCCCCACGATTTCGCCCTGATCCTGGCTCCCATGGCCGGGGTCTCGGAGCCACCCTTCCGCCAGATCTGCCGGCGGATGGGGGCGGACGTCGTGCTGTCAGAATTCCTCTCTTCTGAGGCGATCCGCCGGCGGATCCGGAACACCCTGGAAGGGGCGGAGTTCGAGGAGTGCGAGCGCCCGATCGGGATCCAGATCTACGGAGCCGATCCCGCCGCCATGGCGGAGGCCACCGCGCTCATCACCGAGCACTACCAGCCGGAGTTCATCGACATCAACTTCGGGTGCCCGGTCAAGAAGGTGGTCCGGCGGAACGGCGGGTCAGGCTGCCTGCGGGAGCCGCAGCTTATCACGGACATCATCCGCGCGTGCGTCGCCGCCACCCACCTGCCGGTGACGGTGAAGACCCGAAGCGGGTGGAACGACGAGATGCGGGACCCCGTCGGGATTGCGCTGCGGATGCAGGACGCCGGTGCCCGGGCGTTCACGCTCCACGCCCGGACGCGGACCCAGATGTACTCCGGCAAGGCCAACTGGGACGAGATCGCCCGGGTGGTCGAGGCGCTGGAAATTCCCGTCATCGGCAACGGCGACGTGCAGACGCCTGAAGATGTCGTGCGCATGCGCGATCACACCGGGGCCGCCGGCGTCATGGTCGGCCGCGGCGCGTTCGGCAACCCCTGGCTCTTCCGCGATGCGCGCGCCCTCCTCGCGGGCCGCCCGAAGCCGGATGCGCCGACTGCGGCGGAGCGCTTCGAGATGGCGCTCACCCACGCGCGCCTGGCCCTTCGTCTGCAGGGCGACTCGCGGCACACGGTGGTGGAGTTCCGCAAGCACTTCGGCTGGTACACCAAGGGGCTTCACGGGGCGAGCGAGCTCCGCCAGCGGCTCTTCCAGGTGGAGTCGTTCACCGAGGCGGAGGAGATCTTCGTCCGGTACCTCGCGCCACTCGCGCAGGTGGCGTGACCCCCGAGCGGCTGGCTGCACTGCTGGCAAGCGTCGCCGCCGGCACGATCACGCCGGCGCTGGCGCTCGAGCAGTTGCGCAATTTCCCCGCCGAACAACTTCCGTTCGCCAGCATCGATCACCATCGCACCCTGCGGCAGGGACAGCCGGAGGTGATCTTCTGCGCCGGCAAGACGGTGGAGCAGGTGGTGGCCATCGCCGAGCGACTGACCGCCGTGTCGGGCAGCTTCCTGGGCACGCGCGCGACCGATGAACAGGCGGAGGCGCTCCGGAACGTCTTCCCCGGGCTTGAGTGGAATGCCCCGGCGCGGACGGTGTTCTTGCCGAAGGAGCCCCGTCCGGAACCGACGGGGATGGGCACGGTGCTCGTGGTGTGTGCCGGCACCAGCGACCTGCCGGTGGCGGAGGAGGCGGCGGTGGTGGCCGAGGCGTTCGGCAACCGGGTGGAACGGATGGTGGACGTGGGAGTGGCGGGCATCCACCGGTTGATGGCGCAGGGCGACCGGCTGCGGGAAGCGGCAGTCGTCATCGTCGTGGCGGGCATGGAAGGCGCCTTGCCAAGCGTCGTCGGAGGATTGGTTCGGGTGCCCGTGATCGCGGTGCCGACCAGCGTCGGGTACGGGGCGGCGTTCGGCGGAATCGCCGCGCTGCTCGGGATGCTGAACAGCTGTGCGGCCGGAGTGACCGTGGTGAACATCGACAACGGTTTCGGCGCGGCCGCGGCGGCCACGCGCATCAACCACCGGGCGCCGTGAGCGGTCTGGGGATCGCCGTGGTCTGGACGCTCCTCGGCGCTGCGGCCGGATTCCTGGTCGCCCGCCGGCGCCGCCCAGTCCCTCCGCGCGGCCGCACCGGCCTCCCGGATGCCGCGACTCCCCACCTCCTTCCCGATCCCGCGCTCGAGTGGCTGCGTCGCGCCTCCGGCGCCCACGGTCTGTGGGCGGTCGAGACGAAGGGCCCCGGTCAGGGCGCCCGCACCTACCAGAGTCTCTCCCCTGCCTGGCGCGTCACCGATACCGAACTGGACCTGATCGAGGAGCGCATCAAGGCGGCGTCCACCCGGGATGGCGACGGCGCCGAGCGCCTCGACGCCGGCCTGCTGCTGATCGCCTCGGCCGGGGGCGCGGTAGTGGCCGCGCTCGTCCCGGCAGACCTCCCGAGCGCGGCCCAGGCCACACTCCGAGGTGACCTCGCGGCATTGCTCGATGGAATCGGGCGGCGCCCGGTCCTCCACGATCTGGCGCAGGTGCAGGACGGCCTGGCCATTGAATCGGTCGAGAGCGTGGGGATGCGGCTGGCGTACCAGGTGGAGCGGATCGCCGGAGCCGAGGCGTACGTGGCCGCCTCGGAGGGAGCGGGCACCAGGGTGATCGGGGTGTCGGGGCTCGCGGACCGCCGGGCGCTCGGGCAGGTGCTCCCCGCCGATGCGACACTGGCCCGTGTATCGCGCGGCGCCCAGCCGGAAGCGGCGAGCGGCGATCCCCTCGGCGGTTCGGGCACCGACCGTCGCCGGCACCCACCCGCACAGGTGACACCGATGCTGCAGCACGATCAGGCCATCGGCGGGGTGGCCTGGCGTGTGCCCGACGGCGGGCTGGTCAGCCAGGAGACGATCCGGGAGGTCAATGAGGCGATCCGCGCGGCGACACCGCGGCTCGAGGTCGCCCTGCGTCTCGCCGCCGAGACGGACCGCGCCATCAAGGATCCGTTGACCGGCCTCCTCAACCGGCGCGGACTGGGGGAACGGATGAGCCTGGTCGGGCCTGAGCGCGGTGCCCTCATCTCGCTCGACTTCGACAAGTTCAAGCTCTTGAACGACACGCTCGGCCACGCGGCGGGGGACGCGGCGCTGATTCATCTGGCGCGCATCCTCCAGGAGCAGGTCCGAGGGGCGGACTCGGCGGCCCGCGTCGGGGGGGAGGAATTCCTGCTCTGGCTGCCGGGGACGTCGCTGGAGGAGGGCGTGCGCGTCGCGGAACGGATCAGGGTGCGGCTGGGTTCCGTGGGTTGGGACTGGCAAGGCAGGTCGTGGCCCCTGTCGGCGTCCTTCGGGGTGGCCGGGTGGCCGGAAACGACCCGGAGCAAGGACAACCTTGCCACCCAGGCCGATGCCGCGCTCTACGCCGCCAAGCGGGGCGGTCGAAACCGGGTCGTGATCTGGAGCCTCGAATTGAAGGAATCCTCATAGTCGGTTTATCTTGTTGTTCACCAAGGGGGTACCCAGTCGAAGCTCGGTGTCTTACCGTTCCCGCAGTGGCGGCCCATACCACTTAGCCGGGCTGCCAAACAAGGGTTCACCCCGGAGGTAAGGTTATGCGCGCCGCACGCTCGTCATTCGCCGCTTCGCTTCTGCTCCCTGCCGCCCTCCTGACCACCGCGGCATGCTCCAAGGGCATGTCGGGCACGACAACCGAATCAATGGTCGCCACACCGACCGGTGGCTATGCCGTGGAAACATTCACTACCACGGCGACGGTGACCTCGATCGCCAAGTCGAACCAGAAAGTCACGCTGCAGACGGCGGACGGGAAGAAGACCACCTTCAAGGCCGATTCCCAGATGGTGGACTACGCCAAGCTCCGGGTCGGTGACAAGGTAGATGCCGTCGTGACCGAGGAGCTTGCCGTCGCCCTGTGGAAGGGGAACAATCCCCCCCCCGACGCCGTGGGCGGTCTGGTTGGGCTGACCCCTGCCGGCCAGCAGACCAGCAGCGTCATGGTGGCCACCGTGCGGATGACCGGCACCATCACGGCAATGGATATCAAGAAGCGGAAGGTGACCTTCCAGTTCGAGGACGGCAGCACCAAGACCATCAAGGTGGACAAGAGCGTAAACCTGTCCAATGCGGCGGTGGGCGACCGAGTGACGGTCGTGGTCACTGAGGCGGCGGCCCTCACGGTTACAAAGCAGTAGCTCAACTCACCAATTGAAAGGCAGCGCCCATGCGTAGCAGATTCTTCACCGCGGTCCTGGTGCTGGCCCTCCCAGGGCTCCTCTCCGCGCAGGCAGAACCGACCAAGGCGGAGGCCGAAGCCAAGGCCACGGAACTGGCCAAGGCGGCCCAGAACCCTGTGGCGAACATGAATTCGATCCCGGTGCAGTTCAACTGGACCACCGGCGGCGGGCTCGGTGACGAGACCCAGTCCGTGGTCAATGTCCAGCCGGTGCTCCCGCTGCCGATCAACGAGAAGTGGAACCTCATTTCCCGCACCGTGGTGCCGTTCGTCAGCCTGCCGGCCGGCGGCATCGACCGGGTGACGGGCATCGCCGACATCCAGGAACAGATCTACCTGACGCCGACCAAGTCCAAGGGCGCCGTCTGGGGCTTCGGCCCGATCTTCTCCTTCCCGACCGCGACCAACGCCGCCGTCTCGACGGGGCAGTACGCCATGGGGCCGACGTTCGTGGTGCTTAAGATCGGGAAGAAGTGGGTCTACGGATTCGTGGCGAACCAGTTGTGGCGCATCGCGGGCAGCGAGGATACCCAGGCCATCAACTCGTTCTTCGTGCAGCCGTTCATCAACTACAACCTGAAGCGGGGCTGGGCGATCACCACCGCGCCGGCCATCACCGCCAACTGGGATGCCCCGAGCGGGCAGGTGTGGACGGTGCCGCTCGGGATCGGCGTGTCCAAGATCACGATGGTGGGCAAGCAGCCGCTCAACATCGCCATGCAGTACTACGCCAATGTCGAACGGCCGGACAACGCGGGGTCCTCCCTGATCCGGATGCAATTCACGCTGCTGTATCCCAAAGGGATGTAGGCACCCCATTGAAGTCACGAAGGCGCGAAATCACGATAGCACGAAAGAAGCGCTGACGTTCGTGTTTTCGTGATTTCGTGTTTTCGTGGCCCTTGGGGTAGGGGAGCACGCGCACATTGCTCAACTGCCACAAAAAGTGTATCATTATGACACACCCAAGGGGGCGATCGGCTTCGACGGGTTGGAAGAAGGAATTGCTGCGTGCCCAGGTCCGAGTCCCTGGCTAAACCACTTGGAAACAACCAAACGCCAACGATAACCTGGCGCTGGCTGCGTAAGCTGAGCTAAGCTCGCTTGACGCACCTCCGGTTCGCTGAGCCCGCCCGGGGCGCGGTGGGTCGGATCGAAAATCCGGGCTGGCCGAGCGCGGTCCTCCGACGCGCAAGGCGAGACATCAGGAGGTAGTCCCCAGAGCGGCCGATTCCTTGCCGGGCTGGGGAGACGCATGAAGAGGGATCTACGCACGTAGATGCGGTTCTGGAACCACACTCGGACCAGGGTTCGATTCCCTGCGCCTCCACTACCACCGGCCGCTGGAGACTGGACTTCATGCCCAGGTGCTCCCGGGGCCGTGTTGGTTTCCTAACAGTTACCTCATGATCCCTTCAGCCCCGATGTGTAACTTTTGGGTTAAAGCTGCAGGTTTTTGCCGCCTATGGCACTGGACTTCGCCAAGAGCGGTGGTATTCTTTTGTGTTGTTCATGGGAGGAGCGAGGTTGCCCCTCCAGCACACTCCGCCCCCGATTCGCAGGAGCATCTGATGGTTCACACCAAGCACTTCTGGCGATTCTTCCTTTCGCTGGTCGCGGTCGGCGCATTCGGCGCGCTGCCGGCGTCGGCGCAGGTCGTCACCGGCAAGCCCGGCTCACCGGGTGCGACCACCACCATCGACGGCAAGCAGCTCCCGGCTCCCCAGCCGAAGTTCGGCGGCGTCATCAAGGACGACGCGCTGCAGTCCACGCCGTGGTGGGCGCCGCGTATCGTGCCCCCGAAGGCCGCCCCGAACGTCCTGCTCATCATCACCGATGACGCCGGCTTTGCCGTGCCCAGCACCTTCGGCGGCGTGATCCCGACGCCGACGATGGACCGGATCGCCAACGAGGGGCTCCGCTACAACCGGATGTTCTCGACGGCGCTCTGCTCCCCGACCCGCGCCGCGCTGATTACCGGCCGGAACCACCACTCGGCCGGTTTCGGGGTCATTTCCGAGCAGTCGACCGGCTACCCCGGGTACAACAGCATCATCGGCCAGGATGAGGCCACCATCGGGCGGATCCTGCAGGACAACGGCTACGCCACCGCCTGGTTCGGGAAGGACCACAACACCCCGGCGTTCGCCGCCAGCCAGGTCGGCCCGTTCGATCAGTGGCCCACCGGCCTCGGGTTCCAGTACTTCTACGGCTTCGTCGGGGGCGACGCCAACCAGTGGGAGCCCAACCTCTTCCGGAATACGACGCAGATCTTCCCCTTCCGGGGCAAGGAGGGCACCTGGAACCTGATCACGGGCATGGCGGACGACGCCATCGACTGGATCTACCGGATGCACCAGACCGACCCGAGCAAGCCGATCTTCATCAAGTACGCGCCCGGCGCCACCCACGCGCCGCACCACCCCACGAAGGAGTGGGTGGACAGCGTCCAGAAGCTGCACCTCTTCGACAAGGGCTACGAGGCGCTGCGCCAGCAGATCTTCGCTAACCAGAAGAAGATGGGCATCGTGCCCCAGGACGCCATCCTCACCCCGTGGCCGGACTCGGTCCTCACGCCGTGGAACAAGCTGGACCCGATGGCGAAGAAGCTCTTCATCCGGCAGGTGGAGATCTTCGCCGCCTACGCGATGTACAGCGACTACGAGATCGGCCGCGTCATCAAGGCATTCGATGACATCGGCCGGGGCGACAACACGATGGTCATCTACATCAACGGGGACAACGGGACGAGCGCCGAGGGCGGTCCGCTCGGCACCCCGAACGAGGTGGCGTTCTTCAACGGGATGAACGAGATCCCGGTCGATGTCCAGATGAAGTGGTACGACGTCTGGGGCACCCAGGAAACCTACAACCACATGTCGGCGGGATGGTCCTGGGCGTTCGACACACCCTTCGACTGGTTCAAGCAGAACGCCTCACGGCTCGGCGGGATCAACCAGAACATGGTCATCTCCTGGCCCGGGCACATCGCCGAGACCGGTGGAATCCGGAACCAGTTCACCCACGTGATCGACGTCGCACCGACGATCCTCGAAGCGGCCGGCATTCCTGCGCCGGACTACGTGGACGGCATCAAGCAGCGGCCGATCGAGGGCACGAGCTTCGCCTACACCTTCGCCGCCAACGCCGCGAATGCCCCTTCCCGTCACACCACGCAGTACTTCGAGATGATGGGGCAGTGGGCGCTCTGGAAGGACGGCTGGCTCCTCAGCACCAAGGTCAACCGGGTGCCGTGGGACGCCTTCTCCAAGGCCAACCCCGATCCGCTCAACAACCAGGTCTTCCAGCTCTATGACATGAGCAACGACTGGAACCAGGCGACGGACGTGGCGGCCAAGTACCCCGACAAGGTCGCCCAGATGCGGAAGGACTTCGTGGAGGAAGCCAAGAAGTACCAGGTCTTCCCGCTCGACGCCTCGGTGGCGGCCCGCATCGTGGCGCCGCGGCCGAACATCACCGCGGGTCGGACGGAGTTCGTCTATACCCATCCAATGACCGGGACGCCGCAGGGTGACTCGCCGCTCCTCCTCAACACCAGCTACACCGTGACGGCGGACATCACCGTGCCCCAGGGCGGCGCCGAGGGCATCATGCTCACCTCCGGTGGCCGGTTCGGCGGGTACGGGTTCTACCTCCTCAAGGGCAAGCCGGTCTGGGTCTGGAACATGGTGGACCTCGAGCGTATCAAGTGGGAAGGGCCGACGGCCCTCACGCCCGGGCGGCACACCGTCGAATTCGACTTTGTCTACGACGGCACCGGGCGCCAGCACCCTCGCGTACAACAGCTCTCGGGCGTCGAGGCGGAGTCGGGCTGCCAGCACGCTCAAGGTCGACGGCCAGGTGGTCGCCACCAAGAAGATGGAGAAGACCCTCCCCGCCCAGTCCTTCAGTGGGACGGAAGCGCTTCGAACATCGATTTCCTGTTTCCGAGACCGGCGTGG
Source organism: Gemmatimonadales bacterium (assembly GCA_041390145.1). Classification (NCBI taxonomy): domain Bacteria; kingdom Pseudomonadati; phylum Gemmatimonadota; class Gemmatimonadia; order Gemmatimonadales; species Gemmatimonadales bacterium. The sequence goes on from JAWKQM010000005.1 coordinate 192,377, forward strand.
ACGATGCCGACTACCACCCGCCCTTCACATTCACGGGGACGCTCGACAAGCTCACCCTCAAGCTCGACCGGCCGCAGCTCTCGCCGGCCGACATCAGAAAGATCAAGGATGCCGAGGCCAAGGCGGCGGACAACAAGTAGTCCCGCACCCGCACGCGCGGCTTCACTGAACGACGGGGCAACCGGTGTCGGTTGCCCCCGTGTACGTACGCGCGGATTCCGATTCTCTTGCCCCCGCTGCCCCGCTGCCCCGCTGCCCCGCTGCCCCGCCTAGATGTGCCCTTCCCGGAGGTCAATCTTCTTGATCCTCCTGCTCCGCCCGGAACTCCTTCAGCTTGGCAGCCAGCGTCTTGTCGGAGACCGCCAGCATGGCCACCGCGAAGAGCGCGGCGTTGTGGGCCCCCGCGTCGCCGATGGCGAAGGTGGCCACCGGGATACCGGCCGGCATCTGCACGGTGGCGAGGAGCGCGTCCATTCCCTGGAGGTGCCCGCCCGGCATCGGGACGCCGAGCACCGGGATGGTGGTTATGGCCGCCATCACGCCGGCCAGGTGCGCCGCCATGCCTGCGGCGGCGATGATGCACTTCAGGCCGCGCTGCTCGGCCGTGGTGGCGTATTCATGCGCCAGGGCGGGGGAGCGGTGCGCCGAAATGACCCGGCTCTCGCAGGCCACGCCGAAATGCGCCAGCCGGTTGGCGGCATGGAGCATCACCGGCCAGTCGGAGGCGCTTCCCATCACGATACCTACCAGCGGTTTCGATGTCATACCGTCGCCCGTGTGCGGTCCATGGTGCCGCGCTTGGCCAGCGCCGCCTGGGCGGCGGCCAGCCGGGCGATCGGCACGCGGAAGGGTGAACAACTGACGTAATTCATGCCGAGGTCGTCGCAGAAGGCGATCGCGGCGGGTTCTCCGCCATGCTCGCCGCAGATCCCGAGCTTGAGGTCCTGCCGGGTGCGGCGCCCGAGTTCGCACGCCATCGACACCAGCTTGCCGACCCCCGACTGGTCGAGGACCTGGAAGGGGTCGTCCGGGATGATGCCGTGCTCGATGTAGTACGGCAGGAAGCTGCCGGCGTCGTCGCGCGAGAGCCCCCACGTCATCTGGGTCAGGTCGTTGGTCCCGAAGCTGAAGAACTGCGCCTCGCCGGCAATCTCGTCGGCGGTGAGCGCTGCCCGGGGCACCTCGATCATCGTGCCCAGCAGGTACGGCACGGTCAGCTGCCGTTCCCGGAACACCTCCTCCGCCACCTGCCGCACCACCAGCGCCTGCCGGCGGTACTCCACGACCGTGGATGTCAGCGGCAGCATCACCTCTGGCTGGACCCGGCCCTTGCGCGCCGCGACGGTGCAGGCCGCCTCGAAGATGGCCCGCGCCTGCATGGCGGTGATCTCCGGGTGAATGATGCCGAGCCGGCAGCCTCGCAGCCCCAGCATCGGGTTCACCTCCTTGAGGCGGTCCACCACCTTCTGCAGCTCCTTCGGGTCCTTCCCCATTTCCTTGGCCAGGCCCGCCAGCTCTTCAGGATCGTGGGGCAGGAACTCGTGCAGCGGCGGATCGAGGAGCCGGATCGTAACGGGATACCCTTCCATCGCCCGGAATATCCCCTCGAAGTCCCCACGCTGCATCGGGAGGAGACGCGCCAGCGCCTTCTTGCGGCCCTCATCGTCGGAGGAGACGATCATCTCCCGCATGGCGGAGAGGCGATCGCCCTCGAAGAACATGTGCTCGGTGCGGCAGAGTCCAATCCCTTCGGCGCCGAAGTCGCGGCCCTTGTGGGCATCGGCTGGCGTGTCGGCGTTCACGCGGATCCGGAGCGTTCGGACCTTGTCGGCCCAGCCGAGGATCTTGTCGAAGTTCCCCGAGAGTTCGGGGGTGACGAGTGCCGCCCGGCCGGCGAGCACGCGTCCGGTGGCGCCATCGAGGGTAATCCACTCGCCCTCGCTGATCTTTCGGCCGTCCACCGAGAAGTGCCCTGCCTCCTCGTCGACGCTGAGCTCCTGCGCCCCCGCCACGCACGGCTTGCCCATGCCGCGCGCCACCACCGCCGCGTGGGAGGTCATCCCCCCGCGCGCGGTCAGGATGGCCTTGGCTTCCACCATGCCGTGGAAGTCTTCCGGGCTCGTCTCACGGCGCACCAGGATGACCGCCTCGCCCTTCTTGCCCAGTTCTTCCGCCCGGTCGGCCGAGAAGACGACCGCACCTGACGCGGCACCCGGCGACGCCGGGAGCCCCGTGGTCAGCAGGTCCAGCGTCGCCTTCGGATCGATGGTGGGGTGCAGGAGTTGATCGAGGTCCATGGGAGGGATGCGGGCGACCGCCTCCTCCTGGGTGATGAGCCCCTCCTCGACCATTTCGCAGGCAATCCGCACGGAGGCGTGACCGGTGCGCTGGGCGCGCCTGGTCTGGAGCATGTAGAGTTTGCCGTTCTCGATGGTGAATTCGAGGTCCTGGACGTCCCGGAAGTGTCGCTCCAGCGTCCGGGCCACCCGCTCGAGTTCGGCATACGCCGTGGGGAGCGCTCCCTGAAGCGTGTCGATCGGTTCCGGGTCGCGGGAGCCGCTCACCACATCCTCGCCCTGCGCGTTCAGCAGGTATTCCCCGTACAGCCGGTGTTCGCCGGTCGAGGGATCGCGGGTAAAGGCCACGCCGGTGCCGGAGCCTTCGCCGAGATTGCCGAAGACCATGGTCACGATGTTGACGGCGGTCCCCATCGAGTCGGGAATGTCGTGCAGGCGGCGGTAGTCGATGGCCCGCTTGGTGTGCCAGCTCTCGAATACCGCTTCGATGGCGCCCCACAACTGGTCGAGGGGGCGGTCCGGGAACGGCTTGCCGGTGGCGGCGGTGATGTGCGCCTTGAATTCCCCGACGAGTGCCCGCATCTCCTCCGCCGGGAGGTCGATGTCGCGCGCCGACTTGGACTTCCGCTTCCGCTGTTCGAGCATCTCCTCGAACGGCGCCTTCGGGAGGTCGTAGACCACGCACCCGTACATCTGCACGAAGCGCCGGTAGGAATCCCAGGCGAAGCCGGGATTCTTGCTCTGCTTCGCGAGCCCCTCGACCGTCTCGTCGTTGAGGCCGAGGTTGAGGATGGTCTCCATCATCCCGGGCATGGAGACGGCGGCGCCCGAACGCACCGAGACGAGGAGCGGATCGTTCGCACCGCCGAAGATCTTGCCCGTGGCCGCCTCGAGCCGTTGCAGGGCGGCTTCGACCTGCTGGAGGAGGCGCGGCGGGAACTGGCGCGATTCGAGGTAGGCGATGCAGATGGAACTGGCGATGGTGAATCCCGGCGGGACCGGGATGCCGATGTTGGTCATTTCGGCGAGGCCCGCTCCCTTGCCGCCGAGAAGGTCCTTCATGGCGGCCGTGCCGTCGGCACGGCCCTGGCCGAAGAAATAGACGAGTGGTTGGGTCATTCCGCCGGTCATGCGCGACTCGCAGTCAGGGAAGACGCGTGCTGGATCTGGACGATTGGCTCGGGGACGGTGGTCGGATAGTCGCCGGAGAAGCAGGCGTGGCAGAAGGGCCCGCCGCCGGCCGCGCCCACCATGCCCTCGAGGCTGAGGTACCCGAGGGTGTCCACGCCCAGGTATTCGCGGATCTCCTCCAGCGAATGCGTGGAGGCGATCAGCTCCTCCCGGGTGGGCGTGTCGATGCCGTAGTGGCAGGGGCCGGTGATCGGGGGCGAGGCCAGGCGAAGGTGGACTTCCTTGGCGCCGGCGGCACGGATCATCTGGACGAGGCCGCGGCTCGTGGTGCCGCGCACCAGGCTGTCGTCGACGACAACAACCTTCTTGCCCTCAATGATGCCGCGCACGGGGTTGAACTTGATCTTCACCTTGGCCACCCGGTGCGACTGCGTCGGGTGGATGAAGGTGCGCCCGACGTAGTGATTGCGGATCAGCCCGTGCTCCAGCTTGACGCCAGATGCCTCGCTGAAGCCGAGGGCCATGGCATTGCTGCTGTCCGGCACCGAAAAGACGACGTCGGCGCCCGGGGCGGGGTGCTCCAGGGCGAGCCGCCGCCCGGCCTCGCGGCGGACGCGGTCTACCGACATGCCGAAGATGTCGCTGTCGGGACGGGCAAAATAGATCAGCTCGAAGACGCAGCGGCTGACCGGCTTGGCACGGAGCGGCTGCAGGTCCTCGATGACACCGTCGGTGATGCGCACGAACTCGCCGGGTTTCAGCTCGCGGATGAAGGTGGCGCCCACGAGGTCGAGGGCGCAGGTCTCGCTGGCGGCCACGACGCCCGTGCCGAGGCGCCCCAGCACCAGCGGCCGGAAGCCCCGCGGGTCGACCACGGCGTAGAGCGTCCGCCCGACGCCGATCACCAGGCTGTACGCTCCCTCCACCCGGGCCAGCGCCGAACGAATCTGGAGTTCGGGATCGGGGACTTCCGACCTGGCGATCAGGTGGACGAGCACTTCGGTGTCGCTCGACGAGGTGAAGATCGATCCGCGCTCGACGAGGGTCTTCTTGATCTCTGCCGCGTTGGTCAGGTTGCCGTTGTGCGCCAGGCAGAGGGAGCCGATGCGATAGTTGACCAGGCAGGGCTGGGCGTTGGCGAGGTTGGTGCTGCCGGTCGTGGAGTACCGGGTGTGCCCGACGGCCACGTCACCGGGGAGCTGTTCGAGTTCGGCTTCGCCGAACGTCTCGGAGACGAGCCCCATCCCCACCTTCACGCGGGACTCGCCGTCCGGCGTGATGGCAACGATGCCTGCGCTCTCCTGGCCGCGATGCTGCAGGGCGTAGAGCCCGAGGTAGGCCACGCGGGCCGCATCGGGAACACCGGACACTCCCATGATTCCGCACATGACTCAGCCCTCCGCTCGGTCGCTGACGACCTCGCGCATCCGGCGTGGGATCGCGTCATCGTACACAGCACGGAGCCGGTCGATCGGCCACCGGTGAACACTGTCGGGCAGGACGATCGAAAGCTCGCCGCCAGGCGCGAGGACCTCGCCGGCCAGATAGCCCTGCAGCCCGTGCCGGGTCAGGAGCGCCCGGAGACCGGGCAGCGCGGACGGCGCGACACTCAGCACCACACGGCCGTGATCCTCGCCGTACAGCGCCTGCACGGCGGTCAGGGCAGGGGCGTAGGTGCGAAGGTCGGCGATGGCGCCGAAGCCCCGGTCGGCGTAGGGGCCGCCGATGGCTGCCTCCGCCAATGCAACTGCCAGGCCGCCCTCAGAACAGTCGTGCGCCGAGCGCAGGAGCCGCGCGGCGGCGGCCGCCACGAGGAACTGTTGCAGCCGCGCCTCGTGATCGAGGTCCACCGTCGGGCCGGCCCCGCCGAAGAAGTCGCAGAGTTCCGCCCAGTAGGCGGAGCCGCCCAGGGCCCCCGTACTGCCGCCGACGATCACGATCCGGTCGCCAGTGGCGCGGAAATGACTGGGGACGCGGTCCTCGGCGCGGCGGAGCAGTCCCACCATCCCGACGGTCGGGGTCGGGTCGACCGCCCCGGTGGGGCTCTCATTGTAGAACGAGACGTTCCCGCCGGTGACCGGCGTGCCGAAGGCCCGGCAGGCGTCGGAGATCCCGCGGCACGCCTCGGTGAACTGGAAGAACACCTCCGGCTTCTCGGGGTTGCCGAAGTTCAGGCAGTCGGTAATGCCGAGCGGCTCGGCGCCGGTGCACGCCACGTTGCGCGCCGCCTCCGCGACCGTCGCCTTGCCCCCTTCGTACGGGTCCAGCGCCACCAGCCGATTGTTGCAGTCGACGCTCACCGCCATCGCGAACGGCTCCGTCGCCACCCGGAACACGCCGGCATCGCCGCCCGGTCCGAGCATGGTCGAGGCTTGCACCGTCGAGTCATACTGCTCATAGACCCAGCGCTTGCTGGCGATGGACGGGGTGTCCAGCAGGAATTCGAGTGACTCCCCGACGCCGACGCGGGGCGTCCTGGTCGGCCGTGCCTTGCGGCGCGCGGCGGCCGCGGGGGCTTCCCGCGCCGCCGGCGAATAGACCGGGCAGTCGTCGACCAGCGGTTGGCCGGGAATTTCGGCGACCGTCAGGCCGTTGTGCTTGACGCGGAAGAGCCCGTCGGCCGTGACCCGGCCGATGTCCGTCGCCTCCAGCTCCCACTTCCGGCAGACGGCCTGGATGGCGGCGACCTGGTGCGGCTCGGCCACGACGAGCATCCGCTCCTGTGATTCCGAGAGCAGGATTTCGTACGGCGTCATCCCCGGCTCACGGGTCGGCACCAGCCCGGTGTCGATTTCGACGCCGACCCCGCCACGGGCCGCCATTTCCGCGCTCGAACTGGTGAGTCCCGCCGCGCCCATGTCCTGGATGGCGACAATCAGCTTGGAGGTGATCAGCTCAAGGCTCGCCTCGAGCAGCAGCTTCTCGGTGAAGGGGTCGCCGACCTGCACCTGCGGCCGCCTCGCCTCGCTCTTTTCGGAGAGCTCTTCCGAGGCGAAGCTGGCCCCGTGGATACCGTCGCGGCCCGTCTTGGCGCCGACGTTGAGGAGCACGTTGCCCACGCCGTGCGCGCGGGCGGTGGCGAGGTCCGCCTCCCGCAGGATGCCGACGCACATCGCGTTGACCAGCGGGTTGCCGGAGTAGCCGGGGGCGAAGCCGACTTCGCCGCCGAGGGTGGGCACGCCGATGCAGTTGCCGTAGTCGCCGACGCCGCGCACCACGCCGGCAAAGAGGTACCGGTTCCTCGGCTCGGTGAGCGGGCCGAAGCGGAGGCTGTTCAGCACGGCGACCGGGCGCGCGCCCATGGTGAACACGTCGCGGAGGATGCCGCCGACGCCGGTCGCGGCGCCCTGGTACGGCTCCACCGCGGAGGGGTGATTGTGGGACTCGATCTTGAAGGCGACTGCCCAGCCGTTCGGCAGCCGCAGCACGCCGGCGTTCTCCCCCGGGCCCTGCACGACCTGCGGCCCGCTGGTCGGGAACCGCTTCAGCACCGGCTTGGAGTGCTTGTACGAGCAGTGTTCGGACCAGAGCGCGGAGAAGATCCCGAGCTCTGTCAGCGTCGGCGTCCGGCCCAGCATCGCGACGATGCGGTCGAACTCCGAGGCGGTGAGGTTGTGCTCGCGCACGACCTCCAGGGTCACCACCCGCTCTCCGGGAAAGGAGGCGGCCCGGGTGGCGGGTACGGCTGTGGTCATTTCGTCTCCGAGCGGGGGGCGCGCAGGACTTTCGAGATGTCGCGGACCACCCGACCGAGCAGCGTCGGGTCGTCCTTCGCCACGATGGCGGCGATTTCATCGGCGTCGAGGAAGATGCCCTGGCAATGGACGCAGCGATCCACGGTCACGCCATGAAACTCCTCGTGCACCAGGTCGTGCCCGTCCTTCGGGCACTTCATGAAGTGGAGCTGTCGTGCCGCCTCCTCGGCGGCCGCCTTGGCGCGCTCACGCTGGGCCTTGAGCAGCTCCGCCTCCTCCTTCGCGAAGTACTCGTCCTCGCTCTTGCTCGGCTTCTGTGGGCTCATGCTGATGGACTCCGTCAGGGGGTGGATCGGGCGGCCCGGCCAGGAAGCCATTCCGCGATGGACGTGAAGAACCCGGCGCCGACGTCGCTGCCGGTCAGCGGGTCGGCATAGCGCTCGGGATGCGGCATGAAGCCGACGACGGTGCCGGCCGCGTTCGAGACTCCGGCGATGTCGGCCACCGAGCCGTTGGGGTTCTCGCCACGGATGTAGCGCAACACCACTCGGCCCTCGGCTTCCAGCATTCGGAGGGTGTCGTCGTCCGCCACGTAGCAGCCATCGCCGTGCGCCACCGGAATCCGGATCTCCGTGCCCCGGGCGTACGCGCTGGTGCAGAAGGTGTCGGTGCGTTCGACGCGAACCCAGACCGGTCGGGAGACAAAGGTGAGCCGGTCGTTCTTGACCAGCGCGCCCGGGAGCAGCTGGGCCTCGCAGAGAATCTGGAACCCGTTGCAGATCCCCAGCACCGCGCCGCCACCCGCCGCGTGCCGCTGCACCGCCTGCATCACCGGGCTGAACCGCGCGATGGCGCCGGAGCGGAGGTAGTCGCCATAGCTGAACCCGCCGGGGAGGATCACGACATCGGCCTGCTGCAGGTCAGTGTCGCGATGCCAGACGAACCGCGCCTCCGCGCCGGCGTTCGCCACCGCGTGATAGGCGTCCCAGTCACAGTTGCTGCCCGGGAACCGCACGACCGCGACGCGAAGCATCAGTCCTCCACGGCCAGGCTGAAGTCTTCGGTCACCGGGTTGGCCAGGAGCTTTTCGCACATCTGCCGGGCCGACGCTTCCGCGGCCTCGGGGCTCGCGGCGTCGATGGCCAGCTCGATGGCCCGCCCGATGCGGACGTCACCGGCGCCGGAGAATCCCAGCGCCGCCAGCGCATGTTCCACGGCCTGGCCCTGCGGATCGAGCAGGCCCGCCCGGGGAACCACACGGATATGCACGCGATAGGTCATGGGGTCGAGTCCTCGTCGTGGTCGTGCCCGGGAAGCGGGCGCAGGTGCAGGGTCTGGGCGTCGGCGGTGTCTTCGGCACGGTCGGAGAGAGCGATGAGCGCGCTGCGCGTGATGCCGAAGAGGAGATAGCCGATGCCGAAGGGGAAGAGGAAGGTGGAGGGCGCAAAGATGAGCCCGGCCAGGATGCCGACCGTCACCAGCGTCCCGAGGATCCCGCTCAGGGAGCGGAAGCCGATCCGCGGTGTGCGCGGATACTTCACGTTGCTCAGCATCATCGCCGACAGCGCGAGCATCAGGAAGGTGAGCCCCTGCCGCTGCAGGTCGAGGTATTCCGGGAACTTCTGGTACCACTGCGTCTGGCTGAAGGCGTAGTACGTGGCGAGCGTCATGCCGGCCGCCGGCGACGGCAGGCCGCTGAACCAGCCCGGATTCTCGGAGCCGGCCGCCGTGATGTTGTACCGGGCCAGCCGCACCGCGACCGCCGCCACGTAGATGAAGCACAGCACCCAGGCGAATTTCCCCGCCTCGGCAAACTCGAGGAAGTACATCAGCAGGGCTGGCGCCACACCGAACGAGATCACGTCCACCAGCGAGTCGAGTTCGGCGCCGAAGCGGGTGCCGGTATGGGACATCCGGGCCATCCGGCCGTCGAGCACGTCGGCGACGCCGGCGAACACGATGAACCATCCCGCCCACTTGAAATTCCCCTGGGCGGCGGACACCATGGCCCAGATCCCGAAGAACAGGTTGCTGAGCGTGAACGCGCTGGGAATCACGATGATGGCCCGCCGGATGCCCGGGCGGCGCGGTCGCTGTCCGCCGGTGTCGTGCGCGCTCATGACCACTCCCCGATGATGGAGACGCCAGCCACGGTCCGCTCCCCCTCCGCCACCTTCACGGTCACGCCCTTCGGCAGGAAGACATCCACCCGGGACCCGAAGCGGATCAGCCCCATCCGCTCGCCCTGACGGACCGCCGTGCCCTCGCCGTGGTCGGTGATGATCCGCCGCGCGATCAGCCCGGCAATCTGCCGCACGAGCACCTTCCCGTGCGTCGCGACGATCCCCACCGACGACTGTTCGTTCTCCAGCGATGCCTTCTCGGCGGCGGCGTTCACGAAGGCGCCGGGCGAGTACTTGCGATAGGCGATGGTGCCGTCCACCGGATACCGGTTCACATGGACGTTGAACACGTTCATGAAAATCGAGACGCGCTGCACCTCGCCGCCATGGAAGTCGGGCTCGTCAATGCTTCGGACGCTCACCACGAGGCCGTCGGCAGGGGCGATGACCAGCCGCTCGCCCCGCGGACCGTTCCGGACCGGATCCCGGAAGAAGGCGATCACCCAGATCGCCACCGGGAGCCAGATGATCGCGGCGGTGCTGTAGCCGAAGAGCACGAGGCTGAGCTCCATGAGCCAGAACGCCCCGATGAACGGCCAGCCTTCGCGGGCGATCCGCATCAGCCATCCTCGGGCAGCGGGTGCCCGGTCAGGCGCTGGTAGGCGTCCACATACCGCGCGCTCGTCGTATCGAGGACCTCCTGCGGCAGCGTGGGCGGCGGCGCTTCGCCATTCCAGCTTCCCTTCGCCTTCAGCGCCGCGAGGTAGTCACGGAGCGGCTGCTTGTCGAAGCTCGGCTGCCCACGCCCCGGTTCGTAGCGGTCGGCGGGCCAGAACCGCGAGGAATCCGGCGTGAGGACCTCGTCAATGAGCCGGAGGGTGCCGTCCGCGTCCCGCCCAAACTCAAACTTCGTGTCGGCGATGATGATCCCCCGTGCGGCGGCGTGCGCCCGTCCCGCCTCGTAGATGCGGAAGCTGGCCTCGCGCAGCGCCGCGGCCTCCGCCTTGCCGAGGGCGCTCGCCATCGTGTCGAACGTCACGTTCTCGTCGTGACCGCTTTCCGCCTTGGTGGCGGGGCTGAAGATCGGCGGGTCGAGCCGGGCGCTCTCCACGAGGCCCGGCGTCAGCGGCTCGCCGGCCAGGGTGCCCTGCTTCTTGTACTCCGCCCATGCGGAGCCGGTGATGTAGCCGCGCACGACGCACTCGAACGGGACCGGCAGCGTGCGCCGCACCAGCATGGTGCGGCCCCGGATGGCGCTGCGGTGCGGCGCCAGGTCGGGGTAACGGTCGATGATCTCGTTGGTGCTGGCGGTGATGAAATGCGACGGGAAGACGTCGGCCAGCTTCCCGAACCAGAACGCGCTGACCTGGGTCAGGACCCGGCCCTTCTCGGCAATCGGCTCGTTCATCACCACGTCGAACGCGCTGATCCGGTCGCTCGCGACCAGGAGGAGCTGGTCGGGGCTGGCCTCGTACACCTCACGCACCTTGCCCGCGCGGAGGAGGGGCAGGGGGAGCTGGCTCCGGAACATGACGGTCATACGCGTACCTCTGCGGCGTCAGGAGTCACGGCCAGCGGGCGCGCCCGCTCGGCCAATGGTGCGGCGTATTCCTCGAGAAACTCGGCGACCTGCTCGCGTGCGCGCCCGGTGTACCGGGACGGCTCGAGCTCCGCCGTGAGGGCCGCCGCCGGGATGCCGGCGAAGGCGGCATCGGCGGCGAGCCGGTCCATGAGACGGTTCGGCTCGCCTCGGGCGACTTCGGCGGCCACCGTCATGCTGTGGCGGCGCACCACCTCGTGCAGGGCCTGGCGGTCGCCGCCCGCGGACCCCGAGCATCAGCCACCGCTCGGTGGCCATGAACGGCATCTGCGTCGCGACATGCCGGCGGATGACCTCGGGGCGCACCTCGAGCCCGCCGGCAATGTTCGCCGCCAGGATCAGGATCGCGTCCGTCGCGAGGAACGCCTCGGGCAGGGTGAGGCGCCGGTTGGCGCTGTCGTCGAGGGTCCGTTCCAGCCACTGCGTGGCCGCCGTCTGTGCGGTGTTGGCCTGGAGCGACGTCACGAACCTCGCGAGCCCGCTGATCCGCTCGGCCCGCATCGGGTTCCGCTTGTACGCCATGGCGCTGGAGCCGATCTGCTCGGACTCGAACGGTTCCAGCAGCTCGCCTTCGTGCTGCAGCAGCCGCAGGTCGCCCGCCATCTTGGAGGCCGACTGCGCCACGCCGGAGAGCAGGTCGAGCACGGTGCTGTCGGCCTTCCGGGTGTAGGTCTGCCCGGTGACCGCCCACGTGCGGTCGAACCCGAGGCGCCGGGCCACCAGGCGGTCGAGCTCGCGGACTTTCGCGTGGTCCCCGCGGAAGAGCTCCAGGAAGGAGGCCTGCGTGCCGGTGGTGCCCTTGCACCCGCGGAGGCGCATTCCCTCGATGCGGTGGCAGAGGTCCTCGACGTCCGCGCCGAAATCCTGCATCCAGAGGGTGGCCCGCTTGCCGACCGTGGTGAGCTGCGCCGGCTGGAAATGGGTGTAGGCCAGGCAGGGCTCGGCGGCGTGCTGCGCGGCGAACCCGCCGAGCGCGTCGAGCACGGACAGGAGGCGCCCCAGCACGAGGCGGAGGCCTTCCCGGATCACCAGCAGGTCGGCGTTGTCTGTCACGAACGCGCTGGTCGCCCCGAGGTGCAGGAAGGGGCGCGCGGCGGGGGCCTGGTCGCCGAAGTGGTGCACGTGGGCCATCACGTCGTGCCGGAAGCGCCGCTCGTACTCCGCGGCGGTCGCGAGGTCGGCGTCGTCGAGGTGGGCGCGCATCTCCGTCAGCGCCGCCTCCGGGATGTCGAGCCCGAGTTCGCGTTCCGACTCCGCGAGCGCCAGCCAGACCCGGCGCCAGAGGCGGATGCGGTGCGGCTCGCCCCACAGGCGCTGCATGGCGGGCGATGCGTAACGGGTCCCGAGGGGGGAGCGCCAGCGGTCGTCGGTCATCGGTACACCAGGTCCGTGTAGGCGGTTTGGCCGCTTCGCTCGACCCAGATCCGGAACGCCTCGCCGGGGCGCAGGTCGTCGAGGAAGACGCTGAGGTCCGTGGCCGTGGCCACGCGGCGGCGATCGATGCCGATGATCACGTCCCCCTCGCGGAGCCCGGTCGCCTCGGCGGTCCGTGGCGCGATATTGACGACGAGGGCGCCCTGGTCGCTCTGCAGGCCGCGTTCGGCGCGGATGGCGGGCGTGACGGTCACCAGCTGGAGGTCCTGCAGCACGGTCACGCGCGCGGCGGTGCGGGTCGGGAGGTCGCTGGCCACCAGCCGACGGGTGGCGGTGGTGGTGCCGCGGCGGGTGACGAGCGCGATGGTGTCACCCACGCCGAGGTCGAGCTTCACCGATTCCCAGTCGAGGTGGTTGTGGAGCGTCCGGCCGTTGGCCGACACGAGGACGTCCTGGCGCTGGATCCCGGCCCGGGCCGCCGGTCCGCCGGGGGCGACGCTCACCACCACGAGGCCGTTGGAGGCGCGCCAGTCCTCGAAGCTCCGCGGCGGGGTCACGTCCAGTCCGGTCCAGGCGCGACGCACCGTGCCGCCCGCGAGGAGGAGGTCCGCCACGTGGAGCGCCCGCTCGATCGGAATCGCGAACCCGAGGCCGATGGAGCCGCCGCTGTTCGAGAGAATGGAGGAGTTCACGCCGACCACCTGCCCGAGCGCGTTGGCCAGCGGCCCGCCGGAGTTGCCCGGGTTGATGGCCGCGTCGGTCTGGATCATGTCGAGGTAGAGGCCGGCCTGGCCCTCGGTGGGCAAAATGTTCCGGCCGGTGGCGCTCACGACGCCGGCGGTCACTGTCGGCTCGGTGTTGCCGAGGTAGTCGGCATACGGGTTGCCAAGCGCGATGACCCACTCGCCCACCATGAGCTCGCTGCTTCGGCCCAGCGGTGCGGTCGGGAACCCGCGGCCGGCCACCTGGATGACGGCGATGTCCGCGACCGGGTCGGAGCCGACCAGCCTGGCGGGGAGCTGGGTCCCGTCGTTGAGTGTGACGGTGATCTGCTCCGCCCCTGCCACCACGTGGTGGTTGGTCAGGATGACGCCGTTGCTGCGAATGAGGAACCCCGTCCCGGATCCGCGCACGAGCTGCGAGGAATAGCGGGGGACAAACATGTCGGCCCACGACGAGCGCACGGCCACCTGCTGGCGGGCGGCGACGTTGATCGACACGACCGCCGGCGCGAGGCGTTCCACCGCCGTCACGATGGCCGTGCGGCGGCTGCTGTCGACACCCGACTGGGCGGAGAGGGCTGGAGGGGCGAACGCCGCCAGCAGCCCGCCGATCACGCCCACCCAGACGCCGGCGCGGCGGAGGGCGGATCGTGCGGAGTTGTGGCGAGACGTCATGCGGCATCCCCGGGGTGGTCAGCGAATGCCTCCGCCGCGTACTCGGCGGAGACGAAATACAATCCTTCGGGCGGCGCGGGCGGGCTGGTGTCGGCGTTGTCCTCCCGCGCCAGCAGGGCGGTCATGTCTTCGACCGGTCGCCGATCGAGTCCGATGTCCACCATGGTCCCGACGAGCATCCGCACCATGTGGTGCAGGAAGCGGTCGGCGGCCACGTGAAAGGTGAACCCCTGGCCCGCGTCCCGTGCCTGCCATTCGGCGCGCCGCAGCGTGCTGCGGTAGTGCGGCTTCGGTTCGCCCTTCACCGCGAAGGCACGGAAGCTGTGCTCCCCGAGCAGCGTCGCGGCCGCCTTATGGAGCCGTCCGGCGTCGAGTTCGCGCCCCAGCGCCCATTCGTACGGGCGCCGGAAGGGAGACATCGATGCGGGATCCACTCCCACCACATACCGGTACTCGCGACCACGTGCGCTCTTCCGCGCGTGGAACCCCGGCTGCATCAGCCGGACCCGTTCCACCCAGCAATCGCGTGGGAGCAGCGCATTGAGCGCGCGCCGGACCGTCTCCGGCTCCCACTTGGCCGGGAGGGCGAAGCTGACCCCCATGCCCTCGGAGTGGACGCCGGCGTCCGTTCGCCCGGCGCCATGGGCCACGACCCGGCGCCCAGCGAGCCGCTCGAGCACCGCCTCCACTTCCGCCTGGACCGTACGGCCGGTCGCCTGCCGTTGCCAGCCGAGAAAGCGGCCGCCATCAAAGTGCAACACGGCAAGAAAAGTCCGGCTCATCGGGGCGAAATCTAGCCCGTTTGGCGGGCCTCCTGCAAGACACGCAAATGCTTGTCAGAATTGACAAAAGGCCCTGTTGGCCACTACCATTTTCTTGCACTCGTGCGGCCCTGTTGGGGTCGCTGAATGTTCCCCCGATCCCCACCCCCAATGCCCAACGTCGCGCCGCCCCTCGCCGAGGCCCTCCGGCTGCTCTCCATTGGCCGTTCGCTCACGGCGTCCCAGTCTGCCGCGGCGTTTGCCGTGCTCGTCGCCGGCGAGGCCGCAGACGGCGATGCCGCCTCGCTCCTGATGGGGCTGAAGCGCAAGGGAGAAACCGCGGATGAGATTGCCGGGGCGGCATTGGTGCTGCGCGAGGCGATGATCCCGCTGATCGTGCCCGACCGTGACGATCTGGTGGACACCTGTGGCACGGGCGGCGGACTCGTCGGCACCCTCAACATCTCGACCGCCGCTGCCATCCTGGCCGTCGGGGCAGGGGTTCGCGTGGCCAAACATGGGAACCGGAGCCATACCTCCCGGTCCGGTTCGGCCGATGTGCTCGAGGCGCTTGGGGTGGCGGTTGAATTGCGGCCCCCTGTCGCCGCGAAGGCGCTCGAAACCTCCGGCTTCACCTTCATGTACGCGCCCCAGTACCACCCCGCGATGCGTCATGTCGCCGGGGTGCGGCGTCAGCTCGGCGTGGCCACTATGATGAACCTGCTCGGGCCGCTCGCCAACCCGGCGGGCGTGGGGCGCCAGGTGGTTGGCGTGGCCGAGCGGCGTGTCGCGCCGCTGCTCGCCGACGCGCTCCGGCGCCTCGGCACCCGGCACGCCATGGTGGTGCATGCCGAGGTCGGGATGGATGAGATCAGCCCGATGGGGGCGACGGAAGTCTGGGAGGTGCGGGGGAGCGCGGTGCGCGAATGGCTGATCGAACCGGCTGAGTTCGGTCTGGAGGTATCTGACCTGACCCCCTTGGCCGGCGGGGAACCGGACGAGAATGCCAACCGCATTGAACGACTGCTCGAGGGGGCGGATGCCGACCACGCGGCGCGCTCGGCGCTGGTGCTCAACGCCGGGGCGGCACTCTATGTGGCGGGGGTGTCAGCAGAGTTTCCGAAGGCTGTTGATCTCGCTCGGCGGGCCCTGACGGCGGGGACAGGGCGAGACGCCCTCTCGCGCATTCGTGCCGCCGTTTCGTGCGACCCAGCGGAGGCCGCCTAGTACTTGCGAATGACGCCCACGACGACGCCTTGGATCAGCACGTCGCGTTCCTGAAAGCGCATCGGCGCCATCGTCTCGTTGGCCGGCTGCAGTCGGATCCACCCGCCGGCCTCGCGATAGAACTTCTTGACGGTGGCCTCGGCGCCGTTGATGAGCGCGATGACCATTTCGCCATTTTCGGCCGACTGCTTCCCGTGGACCACGACATAGTCGCCGTCGATGATGTGGGCCTCGACCATGGAATCGCCCCGGACCTGGAGGGCGTAATTCGGGCCGCGGGCAGGGAGCATCTCGTTCGGCACCGCCAGTGTTTCGCTGTGCATGACCGATTCGATCGGGGTGCCCGCCGCGACCCGGCCGAGCACCGGGATTTCCGAGGCGACCGCCGTCCCCTTGGGGGGTAACACCTCGATGGATCGGCTCTCGTTGTAGGCGCGCCGGATGTACCCCT
Source organism: Gemmatimonadales bacterium (assembly GCA_041390145.1). Taxonomy (NCBI): domain Bacteria; kingdom Pseudomonadati; phylum Gemmatimonadota; class Gemmatimonadia; order Gemmatimonadales; species Gemmatimonadales bacterium. The sequence continues at coordinate 208,433 of JAWKQM010000005.1, forward strand.
TTCGTTCCAGGTTGGTCAGGTGCTCATGCACCGTGGCCAGGGACTGGAACCCGAAGTGTTCCGCGATTTCCTCGAAGCTCGGCGCGTAGCCGTTGTCCGCAATCTGGGATTGCAGGTAGGAAAGAATGTCGCTTTGTCGGCGCGTGAGCGGCATGACCGTCCTCCGAGCGAGTGACCGAAGAGAGCCCGAATCAAGGTACCCGAACACGAACCGAAGGTCAAGGTGACGTCAACACTCGACCGCATTCTGGATGGAGTTCGGGCCGGCCTGCCCGCCCTGGCCAGCCGGCGAGAGGCCCTGGAGCAAGCCGCACGGCGTGCGCCTCCCGCTCCCGACTTCAAGGCGGCACTGCGTCGGCCGGAAGTCGCGGTCATCGCCGAATTGAAGCGCAAATCACCCTCCGCGGGGCTCCTCGCACCGAGGCTGGATTCGGCCGCGCGTGCCCGGACCTATGAAGCGGGGGGCGCCGCGGCGTTGTCGGTCCTCACCGAGGCGGACCACTTTGGCGGGTCGCTCTCCGACCTCGAGGGGGTCGCGGCGGTCGTGACGGTCCCGCTCATCCGGAAGGACTTCATCCTTCATGAATTGCAGGTCATCGAGGCGCGCGCGTCGGGTGCGGCGGCCGTGCTGCTGATCGTCCGTGCCCTCGATCCGTCGGCCCTCCGGGACCTCCTGGCCGCCGCCCGCCGTTGGGGGATGGAAGCCCTGGTCGAAACGCACGACGAGCGCGAAGTGGATCTCGCGCTCGCCGCCGGCGCGACGGTCATTGGCGTGAACAGCCGGGATCTCGGCGATTTCACGATCAACGCGAAGGCGGCCTGGGCGTTACTGCGCCAGCTCCCGAGTGACATCGTCGCCGTGGCGGAGAGCGGGATGAAAGACGTTGCTGCGGTCGAGGCGGCGGCCGCCGCGGGGGCGGACGCGGTGCTCGTGGGTTCGGCGCTCTCGGTGGCGGACGATCCGGGGCCCCTGCTGGCCGGAATGGCCGCGGTCCCACGCCATGGGCGTTGAGGCCAAGGTCTGTGGGCTCACCAGGCCGGGCGACGCGGCGGTGGCCGTGGAGGCGGGTGCCTCTTACCTTGGAGTGGTATTCGCCGGTGGTCCACGGGTGGTGACCGTGGCCGTGGCCTCGGAGATCGTGGCGGCCGCCTCCGGGTGCCCGGTGTTCGGCGTGTTCGGGCGGCATTCCGCGGAGGAGATTCTCCGCTGCCGTGACGCCGCCGGTTTGGCCGGGGCGCAACTGCACGGGGCGTTCGATCACCGCCTGGCGGCGCGGTTGCGGGCGAACGGTCTCGCCGTGTGGGCGGTCGCCCGCCTCACCGCTCCCGACGAGTGCGGCGGGCTCACCGACCTGGCCGCCGGCTCGGACGCGGTGCTCGTCGAGCCGCGGGTGGCGGGGGCCGAGGGGGGCGCCGGAGTGCCCCTCGCGCTCGACCTGGGTCGTCGGGCGCGCGCGGCGCTCCGCGGGCAGCGAATGGTGCTGGCTGGCGGGTTGCGGCCCGAGTCGGTGGCGGCCGCCATCGACGCGGTGGGCCCGGATGTGGTCGATGTCAGCAGCGGTGTCGAGATGAGTCCGGGGCGCAAGGACCCGGCGGCCGTTCGGCTCTTCCTGGAGGCGGTGCGTGGCGACCAGCCTTTCCCCTGAACGCGGCAGCAATGGACGATTCGGTCCCTACGGCGGCCGGTACGTCCCGGAGACCCTGCTCGCCGCGCTCGAGGAGCTCGCGGCGCTGTACGACGGCGTCCGGGGCGAGGACGCGTTCTGGGAAGAGTTGGGCGGCATCCTCCGCGACTACGTGGGTCGGCCCACACCGCTGACCGAGGCGCCCCGCCTCAGCGCTGAGGTTGGCGCCCGGGTGCTTCTGAAGCGCGAAGACCTGAACCATACCGGTGCGCACAAGATCAACAACACGGTGGGCCAGGCCCTCCTCGCGCAGCGCATGGGCAAGCGGCGGATCATCGCCGAGACCGGTGCCGGGCAGCACGGCGTGGCCACCGCGACGATCTGCGCGCGGCTCGGGATGGAGTGCGTGGTGTATATGGGCGCCGAGGATGTGGCGCGGCAGGCGCTCAACGTGTACCGGATGCGCCTGCTCGGGGCGACCGTGGTCCCGGTCGAATCCGGCACGCGAACCCTCAAGGACGCCACGAATGAGGCGTTGCGCGATTGGGTGGCGAATGTCCCGAGTACCCATTACATCATCGGCTCGGTCGTCGGGCCTGATCCCTATCCGCGGATGGTGCGGGACTTCCAGTCGGTCATCGGGCGGGAGGCCAGGAGGCAGGTGCTCGAGCGGACCGGTCGCCTGCCGCGCACCGTCGTGGCGTGCGTCGGCGGCGGGTCGAACGCGATCGGGATCTTCACCGCCTTCCTCGATGACGGCGAGGTGGAGTTGGTCGGCGTCGAGGCCGCGGGGGATGGGCTGGCGACCGGCCGCCACAGCGCCACGCTGCACGCGGGGCGCCCCGGTGTGCTCCACGGCACGCTCAGCTATCTCCTGCAGGACGCCGATGGGCAGGTCGCGCCGGCCCACTCGGTGAGTGCGGGTCTGGACTACCCCGGAGTAGGGCCGGAGCATGCCTGGCTCCGGGACACTGACCGGGTCGAGTATCACGCGGTGGATGATGGCGCGGCGCTGGACGGGTTCGCGCGTCTGGCCCGCCTCGAGGGGATCATTCCGGCGCTGGAGACCGCGCACGCTGTGGCCTGGCTCTCGGCGGAGCGTGGGCGATGGCAGGCGGACATGCCTGTCCTGCTCTGTCTCAGCGGTCGTGGTGACAAGGATGTGGCGCATGTGGCGGCACTAACGGGAGAGGTGCGTTGACCGAACCGGGTGTGGAGTTCGAGCAGGTACTGCCGCCGGAACAGGTGGAGGAACTCCTGCGGACGCTGGTCAAGGCGTCGCGGGCCTTCCAGATGTACCTGCCGAACAACCCGATGTTTCACCGCGCGGCCAAGAACCTTGAGACCGCGTTCGACCCCGTCTGGTCGGCCATCGACGAACTCATCCTGACGGTCCACGAGACCGATTTTGTCTGGGAAGGGACGGTCGTGTACCACCAGCTGAGCAAGTCGGACAGCCTGGCCTGGACGCTCTACAAGGACGGGCTCCGGGTGCTGACCCTGCGCAAGGGTGTGGAGATCGAGGAGCTTCCCCGGCTGCTGCGCGTGGTGAACAAGGTCCGAGGCCTGGCGCCGGACGCGACCGACGACCTCTTCACGCTGCTCTGGGCTGAGGAGTTCCAGTTCGTCGACGTGCGCTTCGCGGAGTTCGTCCAGGACTACGGCACCGGCGAACTGGTTCCCGGCGCCCAGTACTCGGCGGGCACCATCTATGCCGACGAAGTGCGGAGCGACTTGGCGGGGACGGAGGCCGGTGAGGGGGTCGGCGGCGTCGCGGCTCCGGGGGAGACGGTGGGCGAAGGGGAGGAGTCCGGCGAGGCGGGCGGCGCGGCTGACGCCGTGGAACGGCCGAAGGGCGTCGTCGACATCGACGAGTTTGACTCGACGCTCTACTTCCTCGACGCCGCCGAAGTCGACATGCTGACCGCCGACCTGAACCTCGAGTACTCGCGGGATCTGCGCGATGCGTCGCTCGCCGCGCTCTATGACCTGTTCGAGTCGCAGCCGGAGCCGGAAATTCGCGAGGAGATCATCGGCGTGCTCGAGGCGCTCTTCCCCAGCATGCTCAACGCCGGCGAGTTTCGCGCCAGCGCCGCGGTGCTGCGGGAGACCAGGGTCCTGGTGGATCGTTCACCCGAGCTCGTGGCTGTGCACAAGGACCGGCTGGTCCAGTTCGTCGACCAGCTCAGCGAGCCTGCCATCGTCAGCCAGCTCATGCAGGCGCTCGATGAGGGCACCGGTCGGCCGAGTGACGGCGACATCGCCGAACTGCTTCGGGAGTTGCGCCCGCGTGCCCTCTCCACCCTCGTGGAATGGACCCCCCGCCTGACCTCCGCCCCGGTGCGGGCCCTGGTGGAAGAAGCGGTCCAGCAGCTGGCGTCCGCCCACCAGGGCGAACTGTTGCGGCTGCTCCGCTCCGGCGATCCCGAGGCCCTTCCGGGCGCGATCGAACTGGCGGGCCGCCTGAAGCTGGAGGGCGCCGTCGCCGGCCTGGGCGAGGTGATGAGCACTCCGGATGCCACGTTGCGCCTGGCGGCGACCGAGGCACTGGTGCAGATCGGCACCCCCGGCGCCCTCGTGCTGCTCGAGCGCGGGATTGGCGACGACGACCGGGCGGTGCGGGTCGCCGCGCTGAAGGCCCTCAGCGCCCGCGGCTACCGGGGCGCACTCCGGCGCGTGGAGGAAGTGGTGAACGGCAAGGGCCGCAAGGACCTCGACTTCAACGAGCGCCGGGCCTTCTTCGAAGCCTATGGCGCCATTGCAGGAGCGGGGGGGCTCGCGACGCTTCGCGACCTCATCGTGCGGCGCGGGTTCTTTCGCCGGAAGCAGAGCGCCGATGTGCGGATGTGCGCGGCGCTGGGGCTGGGCAAGATCGGCACCCCGGAGGCGCGGGCGGTGCTCGAATCCGTGGCGGAGGACAACGACCGGCAGGTGCGCAACGCCGTGACCGCGGCACTCCGGGGGGTGGCGGAATGAGCCAGGACCCGCACGCCGCCGACCACAACCTGCGGCACGATGGCCGCGGGCTCCTGCTCTCGCTTTACGCGGCGTTGCGGAGCCTCAAGCTCTATCCGCTCGAGAACACGACGGTCCAGAAGGCGCTCGACGACCTCCTCGCGTCGGGTGAACAACTCCTCGGCGAAGACGAGGACGTGGAAATCCGCGCCTCGGGCGACTTCCTCTTTGTCAACGACACCCGGCTCCGCCTGGAGCTCGACAACTACGCCTCGTTCAGCCAGGTGCTCGGCCTGCTGCGCACCTTCGAGGTCGGGACGCTGCGGATTGTGCGCGGCGTCGAGCGCCGTGAGTGGCAGGCGCTGCTCAGCGTCTTCCTCAGCCTCGGCACCCGCGACGTGGCCGGGAGCCGGTTCGCGGAGCTGATTGCGCGCCTCGAACGGGCAAACATCCGGCACATCCAGCTGGAGCCGCTCAGCGCCGTGGAGGAAGAGGAAGACTCCGCCGAGGCGCGCGAGGTCGCGAAGCGGACCTACGCGCAGGGCGTCGCGGTCACCAAGGATGTCGTCAACAGCGTCCGGATGGGGCGCACCGCCAACCTGAAGAAGGTGAAGCGCGCCGTGCAGCTCGTGGTGGACCAGGTCCTGAACAACGAGACCTCCATCGTCGGCCTCACCACGATCCGCGACTACGACGAGTACACCTTCACGCATTCCGTGAACGTCTGCATCTTCTCGGTGGCCCTGGGCAAGAAACTCGGTCTTGGCAAGCTGCAGCTGTACGATCTCGGGCTCGCGGCGCTCCTGCACGACATCGGCAAGGCGCGCATCTCCCTCGACATCCTGAACAAGACCACCAGCCTCGATGAGGACGAGTGGCGGGTGATGACGCGGCACCCGTGGTTCGGCACGCTCACCCTCTTCAGCTCGCGCCGCTACGAGGAGACGCCCTACCGGGCCATTCTCGTGGCGCACGAGCATCACATGAAGACCGACCTGACCGGCTATCCGAAGCCGATTCGTCCGCGCAAGCTCGGGCTCTACTCCCGGCTCGTGGCGGTGGCCGACGGCTTCGACGCCGCCACCACCCGGCGGAGCTACCAGACGGTCCCCATCCAGCCGGACGCGGTGCTGAAAGAGATGTGGGAAAACCCGAAACGGGGCTATGACCGCGTGCTCGTGAAGGCGCTGATCAACCTCATCGGCATCTACCCCGTGGGCACCTGCGTCATCCTCGATACCCTCGAGGTGGCCATCGTGGCGGGCGCGAATCCCGACCCGACGATCCTCAATCGGCCGCTGGTCCGGATCGCCATCGACACCAACGGCGCGGTCCTCCCGCCCCCCGGCGAGCCAGCCGACCTGGCTGACGGCAACGGCCAGGGCGGATACGCCCGCTCGATCGTGAAGGTGACCGACCCGAGCCGGTACGGGCTCATCGTGGGAGACTACTTTGTCTGAGACGGGGCTCCGCGCGCGCTGGACCGCGCTCCGGCGACCGGAGCAGGCGGCGCTGGTTGCCTACCTCACGGCCGGCTACCCCGATCGGGCAACGAGCCTCGCCGCCCTCCGCCTTGCCGCCCGGCATGCGGATATCCTGGAAGTCGGCGTGCCCTTCAGCGATCCCGTGGCCGACGGCCCGGTCATCCAGCGCGCGTCGTTTGACGCCCTGGCGGGAGGGATGTCGCTGCGGGGTACACTCGACCTGATTGCCGAAGCGGATCTCGACTGCCCGGTGGTGCTCTTCTCCTACCTGAACCCGCTCCTCCGGTATGGGTTCGACCGCCTCCTCATCGATGCCGCGACGGTGGGGGTCGACGGGCTCCTGGTCACCGACCTGCCGGCCGGTGCCGACCCGGCGCTGGAGGAGTCCGTTCGCGGCAGCGACCTCGACCTGATCCCGCTGGTGGCTCCCACGACCTCCTCGCCCCGGGTCGCGGAGATTGACGCCTCCGCCACCGCCTTTCTCTACCTCATCGGACGCCTCGGCGTGACCGGCACCGGTACCCCGCCCAGCGCCGAACTCGAGGCGATCGTACGCCGGGTGCGAGCGAACGCACGTCGACCGCTGGCGGTCGGGTTCGGAATCGCGACACCGGCCCAGGTGCGCGCGGTGGCTTCGTGCGCCGATGGCGTCGTGGTGGGCAGCGCCCTGGTGGACGCACTTGGGCGAGGCGGCGTGTCAGCCCTCGACGCGCTCCTCACCGAACTGACCCCGGCCTGCGTGCGCGCGGCTGAGGCGGGCGCCTCCCGTGTTTGACACCTCCCGGGTGCTGGCGCTCTATGGCCGGGTGCTGATCTGGCTGGGATGGTCGCTGGCGGTGGCCGCCGTGCTGGTGGACCTCCGCTGGATCGAGCAGCCGATCCCCACCCTCGTGATCCTGCTGGCCGTGGCGGCGCTCCGGGCCTCCCCGGTCCGGCTCAGCAAGTATTCCTACCTGACGCAGCACGGTGTGCCGGTAGTTGTCGGCGTCATGGTGGCGGCACCGTCGCAGGTCGTCGCGGGGATGGCGGCGGGCGTGTACCTGGTGGACACCCTCTGGCTGCGGAAGCCGATGAAGGCCGGCCTCGTCAACGCCGGCCGCGAAAACATCGCATTCCTCGCGTCATTCGGCATCTTCTCGCTCGTCTGGCGGTTGAGCGGATCGCCGGGCGTCGGTCTCGACTTCCTCCCCGCCGCGTTCACCCTGGCCGGCATCTACTTTTTCCTGTCCCGTGCGCTGTTCTACTTCACGCTCCTGCTCCGGGACAAGCTCGAGAGTGAGGAGCGCCTCCTCATCCTCCGGTACGAGGTGGTGGCGTACCTCCTCACCCTCGGTGCCGCCGCGATCATCGTCGGCGCCATCCAGGCGCTCAGCCCCCCCGGCTGGGCTGCGGTCTTGGCGGTCGTCGGGGTCTTCGGACTCCTGACCAAGAAGATCCTGGAAGAGGCGATCGCCGCCGAGGACCTGAACAAGGTCCACCTGATGGAGACGGCCATCACCACGAACGTGACGCTGTTGGATTCGTTCCAGCAGATTGAACGGCTCGCGCACCGGCTGCTCGACTGGGGCGACCTGCGGATCTATCGGGTGGACGAGCACGACGTGGTGTCGCTGGCCTACCGGGGCGAGGTGGGCCGTGGCGGCCGTGGCGAGGTACCAGCGGAACTCGAGCCGCTTCGCCTCTCGGCGATCTCCTCGGCGGAACCGGTCGTGGTGCACGACACGTCGAAGGATGCCCGGCTGCCGATGGCGGCGTCCGACACCCAAAGCCTGGTCATCCTGCCGCTCCGGTTCGGCACGGACGTCATCGGGACGCTCGAGCTCGAGCACCACAAGCGGCACATGTACCGCGCCCGGGACCTCGCCGCGATGTCGACGCTGGCGACCCAGGTGGCCACCGCGATCCACATCGCCGAACTCCGGCGTCCGCTGGTGACCACCGTCGAGAGTATCGGCGCGCAGGTTGGCGCCCTGGCGCGCGCGACCGAATCGCTGCACGCCTCCGCCGACGCGCTGACCGCGGCCTCCAAGTCGCTGCGCATCGGGCTGGGGGAGCAGGACGCCTTCGTCACCGCCGGCCTCAAGGCAACGAAGGCGCTGGCGAGCGGATCGGCCGAGATTGCGGTGCAGGGAAAGCGGGCGGCGGAGGCCAGCGCCCGCGCCGCCGAAACGGCGTCTCGCAACCGCGAGACGATTCGCGACGCCATCACGCGGCTGGTGGACCTGAAGCACTTCGTGGCGGAGAGCTCGCGCCAGGTCGGCGAACTGGGCAACGTCACCAAGCGCATCACCGGGTTCATCGGGTCGATCCGGGAGATTGCCGACCTCACGAACCTGATCTCGCTCAACGCCGCCATTGAGGCGGCCCGCGCCGGGCAGGAAGGGAAGGGGTTTGCGGTCGTCGCGGCGGAAGTGCGGGAGCTGGCGGACCAGAGCGCCGTGGCCGCGCGGGAGGCGGGCGGGCTGCTCGCCGCCATCGCGGAGCAGGTCACGGAAATCACCGCCCAGATGTCGCATGGCGAACGGGCGGTGGAAGGGGTGGAGCAGCTCGGCGAGGCGGCGGTGGAGGCCCTCGAAGGGATCGTGAATACGACGCGCGAGGCGGGAACGTCCGCGCAGCGAATCGGCGAGACGGCGACGCAGCAGGAGGGGGCGTTCGCCAAGCTGCAGGAACAGATCGGGCACCTTGCGACGGTCTCCGCGCGGATTCGCGAGGAGACCAACGTGCTGGCGGGCCAGGCGGGCCGGGCGGCCGACGCGCAACAGGAACTCGACGGCGCGCTCAAGCAGCTGGAGCAGGTCTCGACGCACCTGCAGTCGATCGCGCGCCACTTCACCGTCGGCCAGTAACGTGGCGGAGCTGGTGACGGTTGCGCTGGGGAGCAACCTCGGTGATCGGGCGCAGCACCTTGCCGCCGCCCGCGCCGCGCTGGCCGCACTCCCCGGCACCCGCCTGGTCAAGGTCTCTACCGTGGAGGAGACGGCGCCGCTCGGGGGGCTCGACCAGCCGCCATACCTGAACCAGGTGGCGCAGCTCGACACGACGCTTGCTCCGCGGGCCCTGCTGGAGGCCTGCCAGGCGATCGAGCGTGCGGAGGGACGGACGCGAGGCACGCGCTGGGCCTCGCGATCTCTCGACATCGACATCATTCAATTCGGGCGACGCACGGTGGCGGAGCCTGGACTCACGATCCCGCACCCGGAGCTCCCCAACCGCGATTTCTGGCAGCGCGGCCTGGCGGAAGTGCAGACCCCATGAGCGACACTACCCGACCCCTGACGACGCGTGACGTGCTCGCCATGAAGCGCGCCGGCACCAGGATCGTGTCCCTGACCGCCTACGACGCGCTGATGGCGCGGATGCTGGATACCTCCGGGGTCGACATCATCCTGGTCGGCGATTCGGTCAACCAGGTCGTGGCCGGGCGCAGCACCACGCTGAGCGCCACCCTGGACCAGATGATCTACCACGGCCGTGCGGTCCAGGGCGCCGTGCGCCGCGCCCTCGTGGTGATCGACCTCCCCTTCCTCACCTACCAGGTGACCATCGAGGATGCCATCCGGAACGCCGGTCGGGTCATGCAGGCCACCGGCGCGCCGGCGGTGAAGCTCGAGGGCGGGGTGACGATGGCCCCGACCATCCGTGCGCTGGTTGAGCGCGGCATTCCCGTCATGGGGCACATCGGGCTCACTCCGCAGTCGGTGCACGCCCTTGGGGGGTACCGGGTGCAGGGGAGGGAAGAGGCGGCAGCCGAGCGGCTCGTGGCGGACGCCCGCGCCGTCGAGGAGGCCGGGGCGTTCGGCGTCGTGCTGGAGCTCGTGCCCGCGGCGCTCGCCGCGCGAGTCACGAAGGAACTGACAATCCCCACCATCGGCATCGGCGCCGGCGCGGAGTGCGACGGCCAGGTGCTCGTGCTCCCCGACATGCTGGGGATGAATCCGGGATTTGCGGTGAAGTTCCTCAAGCGGTACGCCGACCTGGACGGCGTCATCCGCGCCGCGGTGTCCGCCTATGGCGAGGACGTGCGGTCAGGCAAGTACCCGGGCCGGGAACACAGCTTCGAGTGAGCCAGACCCCCGCACCCAGAGAGTTCACGACGGGGGCCGGGATCCGTGCGTGGATCACCGCCCAACGAGCGGGGGGATCCCGGATCGGCTTTGTGCCGACCATGGGATACCTCCACGAGGGGCACCTCGCCCTCGTCGATGCCGCGCGCGCCGTCTCGGACGTCGTCGTGATGAGCATCTTCGTCAATCCCCTGCAATTCGGGCCCTCGGAAGACCTCTCCCGCTATCCCCGTGACCTTCCCCGCGACCGCCAGCTGGCAGCGAGCCGTGGCGTGGATGCGCTGTTTCTGCCGGACGTCTCCGTCATGTACCCTCCCGGCAGCGTCACGCGCGTGGTTCCGGGCCCGGGCGCCGACCGGTGGGAGGGCGAGGTGCGGCCCGGCCATTTCACCGGTGTCCTGACCGTCGTCGCCAAGCTCTTCCACCTCGTGACGCCCGACGTCGCCGTGTTCGGGCAGAAGGACGCCCAGCAGGCGGCGCTGATCCGGCAGATGGTCCGCGACCTCGACTGGCCGGTCGCCCTGGTGGTGGCGCCCACCACCCGGGAACCCGATGGACTGGCCCTGAGCAGCCGGAACACCTACCTGTCGGCCGAGGACCGGAGGCAGGCGGTGGGGCTGAGCGCCGCCCTGCGGGCGGCGCACGAGGCCTGGCGGGGCGGGGAGACCGCGGGCCACCGTCTGGTGGCCGTGGCACGGCAGGTGCTTGAGGTGTATCCGGGTGTGAGCCCGGAGTATATTTCCACCGTCGAACCCGAGGCGCTGGCCCCCGTCGAGACGGTGGGGGCGGGATGTCTTATGCTGATCGCCGCCCGGGTCGGATCGACGAGGCTTATCGACAATACTGTTTTCGGGGAAGGGATCCCGTGATGCAGCGCCATCTCATGAAGTCCAAGATTCATCGCGCCACCATCACCTCGGCGGACCTCCACTATGAGGGCTCGCTGACGGTGGACGAAGACCTGCTCGATGCCGCCGACCTGCGGCTGCATGAGGAGGTGCAGGTGGTCAACGTCAACAACGGGGCGCGCTTCAGCACCTACGTCATCCCGGGCCCGCGCGGCTCCGGCGTGCTGCAGCTCAACGGGGCAGCCGCGCGCCTCGGGATGGCGGGCGACCTGGCCATCATCATCAGCTACGGCGTCTTCGACGAGGCCGAGGCGAAGCAGCACGCGCCCAGGGTGGTCTTCGTCGACGAGCGGAACCGCATCGTCCGTCCACCCCTCCGGGCGGAGGGATAGCTCCTTGACCGGCGCCTCCGCCTCGCGTGTATCGCCCGCGCTCCGGCCCACATTGCCGGAGTGGGCGGAGGTCACCGCGGAGCGCGTGGCGCATATCGAGCGGGTCGCCACGCTGGTCTCCGCGTGGGCGGAGCGCATGGGGGTCCACGATTCCGAGCGGAACCGGTGGCTCAAGGCGGTGTGGCTCCATGACGCCCTGCGCGACGCCAGCCGCGACACGCTGGGGCAATGGGCCGCGAGTTCGTCCGGACCAATCGAGCTCTGGCACGGCCCGGCCGCCGCGGCGCGGGCCAAGGCTGAAGGGGAGACGGACCGCGGCGTGCTCGACGCCGTGCGCTATCACTCCCTTGGGCTTGCCGAGTGGGACATGGTCGGCCGGGTGCTCTACTGCGCCGACTACCTCGAGCCGGGCCGGACGTTCGACGAGGCCGCGCGCGCCGAGCTCGCCGCCCTCTTTCCGCGTGACGTGGCGGGCGTGCTGCGCGCGGTGGCGCGCGCCCGCCTCACCTACCTTGCCCGATCCGGTTGGCCGCTGCCGGAACCGATGGTCCGGTTTTGGAACAGCCTGTCCGTCGTCTCGCCCTGATCGGGGCGGGAGTCCTCCTCCTCGCCTTTCTCGCTGTCCGGTACGGCTCGCGCCCCTCCGCGCTGGCCGATCACGCCTTCCCCATCCCCGGCGAATCCAAACGGCTCCTGGTTGAAGTCCTCAATGGCTCAGGGAAGGCGGGCCTTGCCCGCACGGCCACCCGCGTGCTTCGGCGAGGCGGCCTCGACGTGGTCTTCTTCGGCAACGCGGATGGGAGTGAGGCGACCGTCACCCAGCTGCTGGTGCGGCGGGGGGACAGCACCGCGGCCCGGCGCGCGGCGCGGCTCCTTGGCGTCGGGACGGTGGAGTGGAAACCCGACTCGACCCGGCGGGTGGATGTCACGGTGATCATCGGGACCGACTACACGCCGCCGGTGGAAGTGCATCCCTGAGCTAGGCGGTGCTCCGCTGACGCATTCCGATCACGATATCCATCACATTCGTCCCGGTCGGCCCCGTGCGAACGAGCGCCTGTGCAGCATCGAGGGCGTGGTAGGCATCATGCGCCGCGAGGTCCTCCTCCGGGTCGCGGCTCGCGGCGGTGACGCGCGCCCACGTCGTCCCGTCGACCAGGGCGCCCGCGGCATCGGTGGGCCCGTCTCGCCCGTCGGTCCCGGCCGCGAGCAAGGCGACCCCGGGGACGTCCTCCAATTCGGCAGCGGCAGCCAGTGCCAGTTCCTGGCATCGACCGCCCAGGCCGTTCGCCGTGCCGGAAAGCGTGACGGTCGTCTCCCCACCCCAGATGAAGCAGTTGGCTCCCCCCCCGCCAGCGCGGAGGAACGCGCCGATGCGTGTGCCGGCGTCCCGGGCCTCTCCGGAGAGGTCGGAGGCGCCGGCCAGCACGGAGAGCCCGAGCTCCTCGGCGCGCGTTCTGACCCCCTGTACGGCGAGGCGGTTGCTGGCGATCACGTGGGTGACCACGTTTCGGAAGGCGGAGTCGCCAGGCTTCGGCGTGTCGGGGAGGTGGCCTGCTGCCTGACGCTCCAGCAGGCGCCTGATGGCGGCAGGAACTTCACGGTGCGGGGAGATCCGTTCCAGCAACCCGAGAACCTCGCGTGCCGAGCGTGGGTCGGGGGCACAGGGCCCGGAACCGATGGTGCCGGGGTCATCCCCGATGACGTCCGAGATGCAGAGCACTGTGACGGTTCGCGGGGCGAGCGCCGCGGCGAGGCGGCCGGCTCCCCAGCGGAGGCACCGTTTCCGGATGGCATTCATGACGCCGATGGGCTGGCCGCTCCGCAGCAGATAGTCCCAGAGGGTGTCGAGTTCATCAGTGGTCATACCCTCGGCGGGTGCGGCGGCGAGGCTCGACGCGCCGCCTGAGAGCAGGACAAGCGCCTGATGGGCGACCGGCATGCCTGACACCGCCTGGGCAACGGCATCGGCTGCTCTCGCGGAGTCAATGCCAGGGGTTGGATGGTTGCCGAAGAAGACCGGGAGCCGGGCACTCGCCCCTGCGTTTTGGGGACTGACGATGACGCCTCCTGCGAGTGGCGTCCGGGTGACTTCCAGCATCGTCAATGCGGCGCCGGCCATGCCGAGGGCGGCCTTGCCGATCGCGATGATCTGCACTGGCGCCGGGGAGCGAAGCGGACGCGCCGTCAGCTCACGGGCGACGGCCGCCGCCGGGTCGGCGGCCTGGAGCGCCGAGTGGTAGAGATCGAGCAGGAGTTCGCGCATTCACTAGTATGGGGCCGCGGGGCACCGCGGCCAAGGAGCCTGTCGTGACGATGGAAGACCGTCCGATCGTGACCGTGACCCGCCGCCTGCCGGCGCCGGTCGAGCGCGCGCTGCTGGAGCGGTTCGACGCCCGGCTCAACGCCGACGACACGCGGCTCGACGCCGACGGGCTCCGGGAGGCGCTCCGCGTGTCCGACGCGGTGCTCTGTGCCGTGTCGGATCGCCTTGATGCGGCGGTCCTGAACGTGGAGCCGCGGCGCACGCAGCTGCTGGCGAACTTCGGGGTCGGGTTCGAGCACATCGACCTGGCCACGGCGCGCCGGCGCCAGATTGCGGTCACCAATACCCCGGGCGTGTTAACGGACGATACGGCCGACCTGGCCATCGCGCTGATGCTGATGGCGATCCGACGGCTCGGGGAAGGGGAGCGGGAACTGCGGGCCGGGGCATGGCGGGGGTGGTATCCGACCCACCATCTCGGGCGCCGGCTTTCCGGCAAGGCCCTCGGCATCGTGGGCATGGGGCGGATTGGGAGGGCGGTGGCCCGGCGGGCAGTGCACGGCTTCGGGATGCGACTCCACTATGCCAGTCGGACGCCGCTCCCAGCGGGGGAGGCGGCGGCCCTCGATGCCGTACCAATGGACATCGACCGGCTCTTCGCCGAATCGGACATCGTGTCGCTGCACGTGCCGTCGAACGATGAGACACGCAACCTCGTCGATGCGCGCCGTCTCCGGCTGATGCCGCCGCACGGCATTCTTATCAATAGCGCACGCGGTGACGTCGTGGACGAAGCCGCGCTGGCGGAGGCGTTGCGGGACGGGACGATCGCGGGGGCGGGACTCGATGTGTACGCGGAAGAGCCGCAGGTGAACCCCGCGTTGCTGTCACTCCAGAATGTCGTGCTCCTGCCCCACCTCGGCAGCGCGACGGTGGAGTCGCGCACCGCGATGGGGATGCGGGCGTTCGAGAACCTCGTGGCCTGGAGCGAGGGCCGGGAGCTGCCGGATCGGGTGGCCTAGGTGTCCCTCACTTTCGCTCCTCAAACTTTTCCCGGACTGCGTCTCCACGGCGGCCTTAATCGCCGGGATCACGTCGTACGCGGGGGGATTTGTTCGACGCGAAGAAGGTCTGAACTGGGGCGGGTACGACAGCAGGATCTTCATGTAGCCGCGCACCACCGCGCCCAGCGGCATCATCGGTCGGGATATGCCGGATGCCGATCGAGACATCCTCCTGCGGATTGGTACAGGTTGTCATGACTGCGCCGTCGGCCTGCTTCCGTGATGGCCCCTGTGAACCCCCGACGTTGCCCTTCTGCACGATCGCGTTCTGGATCTCCGTGGTGAATGTGTACTTGTACTCGTCCACGCGGACGGATGCGAAATACTGGTTCAGGTGTAGATCCGGCTGCGGCGCGCGCCGACAGGCCGTGGTCGGCCACCAGGAACGAGGATTGGTCTACGCCGTCGATGTAGGCTTCCGAGGAGGACACGTACTGGCCAACCTCGGCCCCCGGCTTCCCAGCAAGGGAGATGGCGGCATGGAAGATGTCCGGGTTGCGGTCGAATGGGCCCGTCCGAACGGCGTGGCTGGATCATCCCTTCCAATAGGCAAAACGTCGGCACCCGCACCCTGGGCCTTCCCAGCTCGGCCCTTGCAGCCCCGGAACGGTGTCCGGCCATGGGGCGGAATCTCGCACTCTGGCCCGTTGTCGGAGAGGTGAGAACGATGAGGGTGTTCTCCAGCTCCCCAGACGCCTCCAGAGCGGCCAGCGAGCCGACCGAGGATGCGGTCCATTTCCACGATGCAATCGCTGAACGACGTGCGGGTTATCGACCGCCCCGGCCCACTCCTCCGAGGGGTAGTTGTCGAAGGACAGCCGCGGGTCGCATGGTGAGAAGACCGTTGGGGCCGCCCTTCATCCGGTTGATGTGAAGTCGACGCTGTATTCCATCCAGCGACGGATGTGAGGGCCTGATGTAGGTCAGGTCAATCTCCCGGCCGTTCTCGCACGTGGTCCGGTCGGCTGTCGCACTGCACCTCCCGTGGATTGAACTTGTCGTCCATCAGCATGGCGTACTGGCGAAACGGCTAAGCGCCACCTCGGGGTTGAAGTACCTGTCCTGCCATTCGGTGTACATGTCGGAGACGCCGAGGAATCCCTGTAGTCGTCAAATTTCACGTTCTGGGAGAGAGCCGCGATTTTCCCCACGCCACTTCCCGACGCCCGGGTCATAGCCGAGCTTTTTCAGGACGCCGGGGAAAGTGACCGCGCTGTCCAGCCCGCCGGGTTCGCCGTACATCGGTGTCGTTGCTTCGTGGTGCAGCGGGTTCTGGCTTAAGGTGGATCGGGGCACGGGTCGGCGCAGGAGGGCGTCGAGGAGGTGGCGGAGGTCAGGAGCAAAGTCTGCTGGCCAGCCACTTCCCATCACCGGGGTTGCGTTCCCACGGCGACCCCGCCGCTGTTGAATCCGGGATCCAGCGCATCGACATGTCGTCCATTTGTAGCGATGAGGATGTTGGGCGCCTGCTGCAGGTAACATATGCGGCCAGCTTCTGGCGCGCCTCCCATCCTGTTTCGGGGTGCGGGACCACCGGGTACATATTCCGGGCAGGGGCCACGTCAGCCACGGTGATGTACTGCTCGGGGTGGTCGGGCCGCGCGCGGTAGTCGGGCTGTGGCGCTCCCGCGGGCATTCTGGGCGGCCAGGGTGGTGGCATGGGGCAGCGCGAGCAGCAACGCGAGGGCGCCGCGGCAGAGCAGGGGGAGCCGCGTCATGATCTTCCTTCTGGGGCGGGTCGATGAGACGGCGCCGGTCGGGGGGACCGGACGGGGTATCGACCAACGTTTCGCGCCGAGGGGGCGTTCGTCAACCCTTGGTCCAGACGCAAAAAACGGCCCCGCCACAGGTGGCGGGCCGCTGCGCCGACGCCGGAGGGGGCGACACCGCACGCTGGTCACCGAGCGACGGAAGGCCGATTCTGCCGCCGTTGATGGAGTCGTCTGCCGCGGGGCCGGGAGTAGGGTGCTTGGCCACGAAGACCGAGGGGGAGGCCCCGACGGGACCTCCCCCAATCCGTACCTGGCGACCGTACTCACTTCAGCTTGGCGGCCTGCAGCTCTTCCCAGGTCCAGGGGTGGTGCGGCTCGCGGTCGCTTTCCGACCGCTTTCGACTTCTTCCGCCGTCACCGGCGGCGCCGCATTGCCCCACGACGAGCGGACATAGGTCAGCGTGGTGGCGATGTCGTCGTCGCTGAACTGGCCCCACGCCGCCATCTGGCCGTTGTACGTGGTGCCGTGCACGGTCAGGGGACCCTGCAGGCCGTGCAGGACGGATCGCGATCGGCACCGGCGGGGCCATTGGCGATCTCGGAGCCGGCGAGCGGGGAAGGCGGTACGCCCATGCCATCCGCCTGGTGGCAGGTCTGGCATACGGCAAACTGGCCCTGCGCCACGGCCGCGGGGGCGGCCGCTGCGGCCGGGGGAGCGGCAGCGGGAGCTGCTTCTTCCTTCTTTTCGCCACCGCAGGCGGCGAGGACGAGGACGAGTGCACTGACGGCGGCGTTTCTGCTCAGGGAGGTCATCGGACTCTTTCCTTGGGTCTGGGTCAGGTGAGCCCGGAGGGGCTCGGCTCTTCCCGCGCCCACCCTGGTCTTGACTCGGGCCCGGGTGGGCAGCGGGAACGTACGACTCAAATATAAGCCGGGGCCTCTCCCGGTGGGGAACTGAGCCTCGGGAAACCTAGAATTCCACATTCACCCCGAGTGTCGGCAGCACACCCAGCGCCTCGTTGAACTCTTCCTGTTGCGTCCGTGCATTCCAGTAGGTGCCGGTCACGTTGGCCCGACCGAAGAGGTTCTGGATGTCGATATAGACATCGAGCTGCACCGACTGGAAGGACCAGCGCCGGTCGACGCGGATGTCGACGGCGCTGAAGGTGGGCAGCCGTGACTCGTTGTAGTAGGTGAAGTCCCGCTCTCCCTCCAGCGGACCGCTGGCGGCGAAGGGGGTGTACGGCAGCCCCGTGGCCACCCGGTACTTGCCGCTCACCTCCCACTTCGGGTTGAACCGCCACCCCGCCAGGAAGTTGCCGATGAACCGGGTCTCGAATCCCCCCGTGTAGTACACGCTGTCCACCCCGGCAAACTCGGATCGGTTGGCCGTCAGCGATACGAGCCCGTACAGCGGCACCGCGCTGAACTTCTTCTGTAGTTGCAGCTCGACCCCATAGCTCCGCCCGGTGCCGATGCTGCTCAGCGGCTCGAGCCCGGAGGGAATGTCCGAGGTCACGTCGTCGAATCCGGCCGGCTGGAGCACCGCCTCCGGCCGGTAGAGCCGCGCCGCGTAGTCCGTGTAGCGCTTGTAGTACACCTCCACCTGGCCCCGGAGGTCGGGGCGGAAGAGTCGCTCGTAGCCGACAATGCCCGTCGTGGCCCGGATCGGCTTCAGCCGGTCGATGTTGCCCGGATCGCCGACCAGCCAGATGAACGGTGGCGCCTGGTAGTACTGCCCGAGGCTCAGGTTGAGGGAGCCGGAGGAACCAATCGGGATGTTGGCTCCAAGCCGCGGCGCCACCCGGAACGCGTCGATGAACTCGTACCAGTCCCCGCGGAGCCCGGCGGTCAGCCGGACATTCCCCATGAACAGTGATGCTTGTGCGTAGGTGGCGTTCCGGAGCGCGGTGAAGGCGGTATCGACGGCGAGCGGCTGCGGCTGGTTGAGGCTGTCGGTCCGGTACTCGCCGGCGAGGAGCAGCTCGTAGTCGAGTTGATCGGCGATACGCAGCGTGTTGCCGAAGGTGACCTGCAGTCGCGGCGTGAACTGCCAGGCCAGTTCGGTCTTCAGACTATTGTCGCCCTCTTCCGACCGGTTGAGGTACACCGGTGCCAGGAGAGTGTCGTACTGGCTGGTCGAGAACCGGGTCCAGGTGCGGCCGAGCGTGGCCGTCAGGAGGCCCTTTGGCAGCGAGTAGTTCCAGGTCAGGCCGGTGAAGTAGCTCTTCTGATCCGGTGCAGCGATGCGGCTGTTGTCGAGCCGGTCGTCGGCAGTCGAGTCGTCCAGAATGATATTGTCCAGCGCCCCCACGGCAATCAGCGACAGTGAACTGCGGGCCCCGAACCGCTGAGTCAGCTTGACTTGCGCGTCCCAGTACTCGGGAATGAAGGAGAAGTCCGCGGCGCGAAACACCAGGTCGAGGTAGCTTCGCCGCACGCTGGCCAGGAAGGTGCCGTTCTTTCCCATCGGCCCTTCGCCGATGATGCCGAAGCCGGTGGCCGAGAGGTTCACCTCGCCGGCCAGCCGCTCGCTGTTGCCTTCACGCAAGGAGAAACTCTCCAGGGATGCCGTGCGGTCGCCGTACTGGACCCCAAAGCCGCCTGCGGAGAAGCTTGCCTCGCGGATGAAGTCGATGTTGAGAATCGTGAGCGGCCCGCCGGTGGAACCCTGGTTCCCGAAGTGATTGATGTTGGGGACCTCGAGCCCGTCGACGAGAAAGAGATTCTCGTACGGGGCGCCGCCACGCACGGCCAGATCGTTCCGTCCGCCGGTCGTGACCGCAACACCCGGGAAGAGCGCCACCGCCCGCACCACATCCTCCTGCGCTCCCGGCGCCCGACGCACGTCCTCGGCGCTCAGGCTGCCGCTGCTGGTGGCCGATTCGATATCGGGCTGGAAGTCGGGGGCGTCCACGACGATTTCCGTCACCTCCACGATGCGGGGCATGAGCCGAAGCTCGAGCTCAAGGGGCTTCCCGCTGCCGACCAGGATATCGGCCAGCACGACCGGTTCAAAGCCGATGGCGGTCGCCCGCACCCGCCAGGCCCCGACGGGAACGCTGTCGAGCAGGTATCGCCCGAGGTTCGTGGACATCCCTGCTCGTCCGGTGCCAAGCACCTCCACCCGGGCGCCCTCGATGCCGGCGCCGTTCTCGGTGCTGACCACGCGCCCCACGATCGACCCGGTGGGGGCGCGGGGTGCCTGCTGGGCGGCAAGGAGGCCTGGGAGAAGGGCGAGGAACAGGGCGAGGAAGCAACGATTCATCGTGACCATACCCCGCGGGAAGGAGGGTGGTTCCGCCGAAGCCGCGGTGCCCGGCTACCGCTCACGGCGCAGGTCCGCGCGATGCTTGGCCGCCGCCAAGCCAACCAGCAGCAGCGTCGCGACCAGGTAGCCGATCCGTGTCGCGTCGGTCGCCACGCCGTTCCACCCCGCGAAGTCGAGGCCCGGTGCCTGCGCGCCGTTGAGCACCAGGTAGAGGAAAAGGAGGAACACGCCCATGAACGCCTTCGGCGTGCGGGACAGGAACCCGAGCGCCGTCGCGAGGGACGCCATGAATCCGGCGGCAATGAGAAGGGAGAGCGCGGCACCTGGAGCACTGAGCGCAATCCGAAGCGCCGGCGGCAGGCAGAACAGCAGCGCCAGGAGCGACGCGCTCCCCATCTTGATCCAGGCGTAGGCCGATCGCATCCGCGGCATGCTGTAGACCATCCCGAGCGTGCCTGCCGCCCGGTCGCGCGTGGAGAGGTCCGCCAGCGCCACGGCAAGGATGATCGCGACCGCCAGCGGCACGGCATGGTGCACGGTGGTCTCGCTCCCGAAGATGGTGCCCGCCAGCACGCCGATCCATGCCACCGCGACCAACGGTGATTGGCCGAGCGTCATGACCGCCTCGGCGAGGACCGGCCGGAGGGTGGGCGGCGCGGCGGCCACGAGGAAGGCGCCGAGTGCGGAGACCGGGCGCGTCAGCGGCTTGAGCGCCTGCGAGAGCCGGGGGATCCAGCGTCCGCCCGACCCTTGGTCACGTCCACGCACCTTGGCCGGGTCGAATCGGTGAAAGAAGAGCCGGGCCACCAGCAGTACGGGGAACGCGAGCAATGCCGTCACGAGCCGGGGCAGAAGCAGTCCGGGAGAATGGGACAGGGTCGGCAGCAGCCAGGGATTGAGGCTTGGATCGAACGGGGTCATGCCGATGGCAATGCTGTTGGCGCCTGTGGCGGCGTTGACCTGACGGAGGACGAACCCGATACCCAGCACGTCGAGCAGCTGCCCGCTGCCGGCGTCCACACCCATGGCTCCCAGAGCCAGCAGGACGGTCCAGAGGAGGAAGTACGCGACGTCGCCGAAGCGGCCGGCGAGGAGCGGGACGCATTCGAAACAGAGGGCCAGCGCCGCGACGATGAGCACCGCCGGGCCGAGGATGACCAGGTAGGTGAGGAGATAGGTGATCGGCTCGAGTGGCCCCTCGCCGCGGAGCAGGTGCATCGCCATCACGTTCAGCAGGTAGAAGAGACCCACCATGCCGAGGTACGAGGCGGCGCCCAGCCACTTGCCCACGAGGAAGCGAGTGGAAGTGACTGGCGTGGCCGCGATGATCCCGCCGGTCCTGGCCAGCAGGTCGCGTCGAAGGGCATTGCTCGTCAGGTAGAAGC
Organism: Gemmatimonadales bacterium; assembly: GCA_041390145.1. Lineage (NCBI taxonomy): Bacteria > Pseudomonadati > Gemmatimonadota > Gemmatimonadia > Gemmatimonadales > Gemmatimonadales bacterium. Next base: position 229,502 of record JAWKQM010000005.1, read on the forward strand.
CCACGAAGGTGAGCAGGAACCCGGCGAGCGCGGCCGTCGTGGTCGCGATGACCTGGGAGGTGTACAGCGCCCGTGCGCCGTTGACCACCATCAGCGCCCGGCCGGAGGCAGGATCCGGGATGAGCATGTATGCCATCCCGGAGAGTGCGAGCACCAGCCAGAGCGTCGCGGGACGCCGGAGCCGGAGCTTCAGGTCGGTGAGGACGATCGAGCCGATCTGGCCTCGTGCCGGCGACACCTGTCTACGCCCCCGCCTGCATCAGGTGGACGAATGCGTCCTCGAGGTCAGGCTCCACCGTGCGGGCCGTCGAAAAGGGCTGCGCGTCGGCCACCACGCGCGCGTGAACGCCGTCCGTCTGCCGGACCGCGCGCGTCACCTTCAGCCGCCCTTTCACCTGTTCGTACTCGGCGGAGGGGACGACCGCCTCCCAGACCCGACCGCGCGCCGACTGCAGCAGCGTTTCGGGGGCGGCGCAGGTGACCAGCCGTCCCTCCCGCATCACCGCAATCGTGTCGGCAAGCGACTCCACGTCGGAGACGATGTGCGTGGAGAGGAGCACGAGCTTTCCCTGGCCGAGGTCGGTGAGGAGGTGTCTGAACCGCACCCGTTCCTCGGGGTCAAGGCCGGCGGTCGGTTCATCCACAATCAGGAGGGCAGGATCGTTGAGCAGCGCCTGGGCGATGCCAAGCCGCTGGCGCATGCCGCCGGAAAAGGTGGCGGCGGGGCGGTGGGCCACCGAATGCAAATTCACCGTCTCCAGCAGCTCGTCGACGCGGCTCCGGGAATGCACCCCCTTGAGCCCCGCGAAGTAACTCAGGAACTCGAAGGCGGTGAGGTTGTCATAGACGCCGAAATCCTGGGGCAGGTAGCCCAGCTGTCGGCGGAGCGTCTCCGGCTGCTTCAGGATGTCCACGCCCTGAAAGCTGATCTGGCCGTCGGTCGGTCGAGTGATGGTGGCGACCATCTGCATCAGCGTCGTCTTCCCTGCGCCGTTCGGACCGAGCAGGCCGACCACGCCGGCCTTGAGTTCCAGGGAAACGTCGTTGACGGCGGTGACACCGCCGGAGAAGCGCTTGGTGACGTGGGTGAGTGTGAGCATGTCGGAAACCTAACGGAGTTCCGCCCGCGCCTTCTTGGCGCTCCCGACGGCATACGTGCCGGCGCCCGCCACCACCAGCAACAGGCTCAATCCCACCACCTTGCCCACATACCGGCCCGGATGCGCTTCGCCTTCGGGTGGAATGGCCGCCAGGACAATGGAAATCAGCGATGTGGCCAATCCCATCACGCCGCAGAGTATGGCGACCGGCTTGCCGCCGGGTACGCGCATGACGTCCGGACCGGCGGGCTCCTGTTGCAGCCGAATCATCGCGGCGAACATCGTGAGGTAGGGGAGGAAGAAGGCGACGATGCCGAGGCTGACGAGAATCTCGTACGCCTTCTTGGGGGTTTCTCCCGCCTGGCCGAGGATGGCGCAGATGAGAGCGACGCCGGCCTGGAGCAGGAGCGCCACGTACGGCGTCCCGAAACGCGGGTGCACCTTCCCGAAAGCGCGGGGGAGGTAGTTGTCGATGCCGGCCACGAACGGCAATCGGGCCGGCGCCGCGAGCCAGGCGCTGACCCCGCCCAGCGTGCTCACGACGATCAGGAAGGCGGCGAGGGGTGCGAGGCCCGTCACCCCGAGCCGGGCGCCGGTGGCGGTGATGGCGTCCATGATGCCCGAGAGGCCGGTGACCTCGGCGCGGGGCACCGCGACCAGGATCGCCAGTGTGCCGAGGATGTACAGGGCCGCGATGACGACGCCGGCGATGGCGATTGCTCGCGGGATGGTCCGACGAGGATTCTCGATTTCCTCACCCATGAACGAACCGGCCTCGAGGCCGCTCAATCCGAACGCGATCGTGGCCCAGAAGATCAGGTCCTTGAGGCCGGTGCCGGGCAGGAGGCTCGCGGGTGTGATCGGCGTGGCGGAACCGTATTTCAGGCCGACAATCAGCCCCATGACGATCAGGATGGTCAGGGCGAGCCAGCTCGCGATGGCGCCGATGTTGTTCAGCCACTTGCCCACCTGGAGCCCGACGATGTTCAGCACCGTCGCGAGGGTGAGCCCGCCGAGCGCCACGGCGATGAAGTACGAGGGGCTCTCCTGCAGGTGCTGGAACCGGGCGCCGAAGAGGTAGAGCGCCGAGCTGGCCGTGAAGTAGAGCAGGCCCGGGAGATAGGTGAGGTTGGCACCCCAGTAGGTCCATCCCGTCATGAACCCCGTGAATTCGCCGAACGCCTGCTTGGTCCAGACGTAGATGCCGCCTTCGTCCGGATACCGCGACGAGAGTTCAAGGACCGTGAACGCCAGCGGGATGAACAGGGCCACGGCGGCGATGATCCACACCACCAGGGCGCTCGGGCCCGCCGCCGCAGCCACGGCCACCCACCGCATACCCACCACGGCCACTACATAGAAGAGCACCAGGTCGCGCAGGCGCAGGACGCGACGCAGTCCGGAAGGCTCGGACATCAGTGCTCCACGGGGATATGGTTGGGGGGACGGAGCGGACTCCGCAACCTAGTGCTTCCCCGGCAGCCCCGCCAGCACCACCACGGATGTTTGCCGAAGTCTTGTCACCGCAGTAGGTTACAACGTTGACTCGACCGCCGAACACGTCGCACTCCAGTGAAGGGAATGCATGTCCGCCGCGCGAACGACCCGAGGTCGCGACCTCAGGGCCCCGCAGCCCCCGGCCTCCCCGACCTATCGCGAGGTCGTCGATCCGGGTGATCGGGCGCTCCCCAAGGTGCACGCCCTCATCCGCCAGACCTTTCCGCCATACGAACTGGTTGGGCGGAGCGAGTGGCGCGCGTCGTTGCGGGAGCGGGCGGCGGGGCTCTGGTCCGACAGCCGCTGGCACCTCGTGATTGCGGAACACAGGGGCGCCGTCATCGGGGTGGCGAGCGGGACCTATCTCGGCAATGTCAACGTCGGTGTGGTCGGATACCTTGCGGTGTCACCGGCGGCTCGCGGATTCGGCGTGGGACCGAAGCTGCGCGGGAAGCTGCGTTCCATCTTTCGGGAGGACGCCAAGGAAATCACCGGTGAAACGCTTGATGCCGTGATCGGGGAGGTCCGCCGCGACAACCCCTGGCTTCGTCGACTCGTCCGCAGCGATACCGTGCTCGCCCTCGATTTCACCTACTTCCAGCCCCGACTCCGGCCGAGTGACCGGCCCGTTCCCCTCGTGCTCTATTACGAAGGGATCGCGGAGGTGCGCCAGCGCCTGCCTGCCGCCCGGGTCCGCACGATCCTGTACAGCGTCTGGCGGAGGATCTATCGCGTGCCGCGGCCGATGGCGCACGGCGCGTTTCGACGCATGCTTCACGACCTTGATGGCCGCACGTCCATTGGCGAGATCAAGCTCAGCGACCTTCCGCCCCCCGTGAAGTCCCCCAACCATTGATCGCGCCCCGCCCATTCGCCCGGGTTCCCGCCGGAGGCTCTCATGCGTGACCAATTTGTCCTGATCCTCGATTCACTGCAGAATTCCTGGTACCAGGTGGCGGCGTTCACGCCCCGGCTGCTGGTCGCCCTCCTGCTCATGATCGTGGGCTGGCTGCTCGCCCGCGGGGCGGAGTGGGTCACCATCCGGGTGCTCAGGAAGGTCCGTGTCGAGGAGGCGGCGGAGCACACGGGGCTCGACGATTTCCTGTTGCGCGGTGGTGTACGCTTCACGGTGGTGACCCTGATCGGTCGGACCATCTACTGGGGCATCCTGCTGATGTTCTCGCTGGCGATGTTCAACCTCCTGGGCCTCACGATGGGTGACGACCTGATGGCGCGCCTGGTGGGCTATGTGCCCAACGTCGTCGCCGGGATGATCGTACTGGTCTTCGGATCGTTGGGAGCCCGGTTCGTCCGGGGGCTGGTCGAGGCCTATCTCAACAACGTCGGCGTCAAGGAGGCGAGCAGTCTCGGCGTTCTCGTCTATGGGGCGTTGCTCGGCTTCGTCTGCATCCTGGCGCTCGAACAACTGGGTATCGACGTCAGCCTGCTCGCCTCGGCCTTCCAGCTCGCGTTCGGCGGCCTCTGCCTCGGGCTTGCCCTCGCGTTCGGGCTCGGTGGCCGGGCCTGGGCGGAATCCATTCTCGACAGGACCAGGAACAACAAACGATGATCATCGACTGTCACGTTCACCTCAACAACTATGAGGTGCACGATACCCCGACCCTGGACGCCTGCCTCGACAAGCTCGAACTCGAGATGCGGCGCAACCGCATCGACCAGGCCCTGGTGCTCACCTCGTATACCGTGACCCCGGGGCGCCCCGCCACGCGCACCGTGGTCGAGGCCGTCCGCGACAAGCCGTACCTGACGGTCATTGCGGGGCTCGACTACACGAAATTCCAGCCCGACGACCTGGCGGAAATCGGCGAGTACGTGAAGTCCGGCAAGGTGCGGGGGCTCAAACTCTACCCTGGCTACCAGCCGTTCTACCCGCTCGACCCCAAGTGGACGCCGGCTTACGAATTTGCGGCGGAGCACAAGATCCCGGTGATGATCCACAGCGGCGACACCTACTCGCCGAAGGGAAAGCTCAAGTACTCCCACCCGCTCAACGTGGACGAAGTGGCGGTGGAGTTTCCCGCCGTCAATTTCCTCATCTGCCACCTCGGCAACCCGTGGATCCGGGACTGCATGGAAGTGGTGTACAAGAACGCGAACGTGTACACTGACATGTCGGGGCTGACCCTGGGAGAGTTCGAGGACCGGTTCGAGGTGTTCCTGCGGAAGCAGGTCTCGGAAATGCTCAGCTACGGGGTGGAGCCGGATGCGCTGCTCTACGGGACGGACTGGCCGATTTCATCGATGGGCTCCTACCTCGACTTCATGAAGGAACTCGCCATCCCGCAGAAGGAGCGTCGGTTGGTGATGGCCGACAATGCGATCGAGCTCTACGGGCTCGATCCGGACAACAGCCTGCTGAAGACGGGGCGGCGGTAGGCAGCGGCCTCCGCCTCGGGGCCGCCACGCCGGTCTGCCGGTACGCAGGTCTGAATTGTTCCGCCACAGGGAGCACGTTCACCTCGGCAGAGGAGGTCTTGTGTTCCGTCCCCAACATTGGATCCTCGTACTCGTCCTGGTCGCCGGCCTGTCCAGCCCCGCCGCCGCCGACCCGCTCACCGACCTGGCCCGTGCCTACGTGGCCGGCCGGACGTCGGGGGTGACTCCCGCCGCTGCCACGGCCCTGCCCAGTTACGCCCGGCAAACAGGTCTGGCCTGCAGCGCCTGCCACTACCAGTTCCTGGCGCTGACCCCGTTCGGCCGACAGTTCAAGCTGAATGGCTACGTGATGACCACGCGCCCGCTCATCCACGAGGGCGACAGTGCCAACGGCGGCAAGCTCGACCTCAGCCCCACCTCGCTCTTGTCGGCCATGCTCACCGCAGGCGTGACTCACCTCAATGAGCCGCTGCCTGACACACAGAACGACGCCGTCGCCATGCCGCAGGAGCTGGGCCTCTTCCTCGCCGGACAGGTCTCCTCCAAGGTCGGGCTCTTTTCCCAGATCACGTATGCGGGCGCGGACGGCTCGATCGGTCTCGATAACGTGGACGTGCGCTACGCCAACCACACCAACGGCGGTATGCCGATCGTGTACGGCGTCACCCTGAACAACAACCCCACCGTACAGGATCTCTGGAACACGACGCCGGCGTGGGGCTATCCATTCATCAGCTCCGATGCCGCTCCCGGAGCCGCGGCCGCACCGGTCATCGACGGCGCCTTCAGCCAAAACTCCCTCGGTCTCGGCGCCTACACGATGGTCAACGAGCTGCTCTACGCCGAAGTCTCGGTGTACCGCTCTGCGATTCAGGGGCAGGCGGCCCCCGACGCGGCGAGCGGAGCGATCAGCGGTGTCGCACCCTACTGGCGGCTTGCCCTCCAGAAGGACTTTGGCGAGAAGTACCTCATGCTCGGGACCTTCGGGATGTACGCCAGCGTGTATCCGGACGTGCTGAGCGGCCCCACCAACGCCTATACCGACATCGGGGTGGATGCCCAGTTCGAGACTCCGCTGGGGAAGGGCAACCTGGTTGCGCGGGGCAGCTACATCCACGAGGCCCAGACCCTCGACGCGTACGTCGAGTCCGGCGATGCCACTACCGCCAGTAACAATCTCTCGACCTTCAAGCTCAACGCGACCTACTATCCCAGCCAGAAGATCGGGCTCACGGCGGGGTACTTCTCGACGACGGGGTCGACCGACCCGGCGCTCTATCCCGCCGATCCGGTGGAGGGCAGCGCGAACGGCAGTCCGAAGACGGACGGGTTTATCGGTGAGTTCGACTACAACCCGTGGGAGAACACCCGGCTGGGATTGCAGTACACGGGATATGGCAACTTCAACGGGGGCAGCACCAACTACGATGGCTCGGGGCGGGACGCGTCAGGCAACGACACGCTCTTTCTCTTCGTGTGGCTGGCCTTCTAGTACCGGGCCGACATGCCTGGTCTGACAAGGTGGCGGGAATATATTCCCGCCACCTTTTGTTTCAGGGCTCCTTCAGAGCGCCGGCGCAACGGTCGGAGGCACACCAAGTCACACGGGTCGACCTTCCAGTCCCAGCCGCCTGACCATCGCGGCGAACCGGGGTGCTGCACGCAGCGCGGCAAATACCGGCCGGACATTCAGCCACACCAGGTCCGTTGCGCGAATCTCGGCGGCCGTCTCGAGCGCGGTCAACGCCCCCTCGGTGTTTCCCGTTCCCAGTTCCGCCACGGCCGTCAGCACCGGCGACAGGTACCCTTCCCGCGACCGCCGCGCCAACTCCTCCACCAGCGGTGCGGCGCCGGCGCCGTTGCCTGACCGCGCCATCGCGTGGGCCTGGAAGGCGAGCACTTCAGAGCTCCCGCCGGTCAGACCCGCGGCCCGGTCAAACGATGCGACCGCTGCCGCAATGTCCTCCGCCGCCAGTTGTGCCTGCCCCAAAAAGAGGTACCCGGGACCGAAGGCTGGCTCCAGCTTCAGCGCCTCCTCCTGCTGCCGGATCGCTGCCTCCGGATGCCCGCTGAACAGCGCGATCTGTCCGAGGCTGCTGGCGACCGCAGGAGAGAGGGGATCAGAGGCCTTGGCGCGCTCGAGTTCGGCGCGAGCGTCCGCCGCCCTGCCGAGCGGGGCGAGGAGGTGCATGGCGTACCACTGGCGCGCCGTGGCGTATCCCGGCTGCCGGTCGATGGCGGTCACGAAGTCCTGCTCCGCCGACTCCCAGTTCCAGTCGTACATGGCGTAGACGGAGCCGCGTGCAGCGAGCGCTGCGCCAAGGTGTGGCGAGAGTGCCAGGGCACGGTCGGCTGCCTCCCGTGCTGCCGTCATCGCGATCCGCGGTTCCTCCACGCCATAGACGGCCTGCAGCACCCGGGCCTCGGCGACGCCGGCGTGTGCGAGCGCGAATTGCGGATCGAGCACCGTGGATACGGCGAACCGCTCCAGGCTTTCCGCGATCGAGGCACCGGTACGCCGATTGAGCGACTGGCGGCCGAGGAGATACTCGCGATGCGACTCCACATCGGCCGTGAGCGGTGTCACCATCGTGGAGAGCGGCACCGCCATCTTGACTTCGAGGGCCTCGACCACGGCGCGCGCAATGCGATCCTCGATGTCGAACACTTCCGCCATGCCCGCGTCAAACCGCTGCGACCAGATCTGGAACCCGTCGAGTCCGTTGATCAGCTGTACCGCCACTCGCATCCGCTCTCCGGCGACCCGGACGCTTCCCTCCAGAACCGACTCGACCCCCAGCCGGCTCGCCTTGGCACGGACGTCCAGTCCCGGGTCGCGCACCGCAAACGCAGAGGTCCGGGACGCCACCCGCAGGGCAGGCACCTTGGAGAGCGCATCGAGAATTTCTTCCGCGATGCCGTCGCAGAGATAGCCGTGGTCCTGCTGCGGGCTCAGGTCGGCAAAGGGCAGCACGGCAATCGTCCGACCGGTGGCGGGGACGGCGAATTCCACCGGCGTGGTCCGCAGCGCGCCCGGCTCCTCGATGGCCTGTCGGAGTCCCTCCTCGAACTGCAGCGCGGTGGGACGCTCCGCGGGGCCCTTGGCCAGGCTGCGGCGCAGCACGGCGAGGACCCCTTCGGGGGCGTCGGGTCGGTCGGGGGAGGGAATGGCGGCGGTGGAGTGGCGGGCCAGCACGGCGACCGGCGTCGGTCCATCGTACGGGGGCTTTCCCGCCAGCATCTCATAGAGCACGCAGCCGAGCGAATAGACGTCCGCCGCGGCGCGGGTCTCGCCAAAGGCCTGGTCGGGGCTCATGTAGGTGGGCGTGCCGAGCACAAGACCGGGTTCCGTGAGGCGGGCGTTGATGGACTCGGCATTCTCGTCACCATTCGCCAGCGCCACGCCGAAGTCGGTGACCACTGCCTCACCGCCGGGGAGCATGATGTTTTCCGGCTTGATGTCACGGTGGATCACGCCATGCTGGTGTGCGTACGCGAGGGCCCGGGCGACGTCGCGGGCGATCCCGACCGCCTCACGGACGGGGAGGCGGGGATGCTGCTCCAGCCGCTGTCGCAACGTCTCGGCGTCGACAAACGGCATCACATAGTAGAGAAGCCCGCCGGCCTCCCCGGAGTCGAAGACCGCCACGATGCGGGGGTGGGCCAGGCGGGCCGCCATCCTGATTTCCTGCAGAAAACGGTCCCGGCCGAGCATGGCACTGAGGGCCGGCCGCATGACCTTGATGGCCACCGTACGGTCATGCCGCAGGTCGATGGCCCGGAAGACGACCGCCATGCCGCCACGCCCAAGCTCGCCCTCGATCCGGTACACGTCGGCGAGGTCCGCCCGGACAGCCTCGTAGGCGTCGGTCACTTCGCGGGACTGCAGAGCGGGGAGGTCAGCTGCCGTCGGTCGCGTTGTTGTAATTGTAGCTGTCGTACAGGACCTTCCACTTGTCGGCCTCCTTGCGCCACACCACCAGGTACTTGGCGGAGACCGTCGGCTTGCCCGTCATGCCGAGCTTGACCACCCCGAAATCGCTGGCCAGGTCCCCGCTCTCCGAGACCACGATGCGCTCCGGGACGAACTCGAGTGACAGCCCGGGGATCTTCATCATCTCGGTCCAGTCGGCTCGGATCGCCTTGTGGCCGTGGGCGGCGGGCATGCCCGTCCAGACCAGGGAGCCGTCCTGGGCGTAGAAGGACATCACGGCCTCGAGGTCGTGCTTGCAGGCGGCCTGCCCCCACGCGACGTCCAGGTCACGGATGGCATTTTCATCGGCACTCATGGGCGGCATCGAGTCTCCAGGGGTGGGAGTGAACTGGAAGTGTGACAGATTTTGGTGGGAAGTCAATCGGGAATGGCGGACAAGTTCAGTCGGCAAGCTCATCGAGAAGCGCTTTGGCTTCCCGGAGGTCGTGTGTGGAAAACCCCTCCGTGAACCAGCCGTAGATCGGTTCCAGCCGGGCACGGGCCTCCTGCCGGCGACCCCCCGCCGCCAGGTGCCGCGCGAGAGTCGTCGTCGCACGCAGCTCCCAGGAGCGGGACTCCTGCTCCTGTGCAAAGGCGATCGCCTCTTCGAGTACTTCCTCCCCGCGGGCCGACTCCCCCTGCTGGAGGAGCATCCAACCGCGGATGCGAAGGACCTCGGCCAGATGGACGCGCTCGTGGCGGGCCTCGATGTCGGCGAGCACCTCGTCCACGACGAGCAGGCCAGCCGCCGGATCGCCCGCCCGGGCGAGTGCTTCCCCGCGCAGGGCCCGCACATACGGTCCCCAGATGCGTTGGCCGGAGCGGGCGAGGCGAGCCGCCGCCTCCTCCAGGTGCTCCGCGGCCCCGGCGTCCTGCAGCCGAAGCTTGGCGATGCCCTTGCTGATTTCGGCCAGCACTTCCGACATGATCTGGATCCCGTGCTCCCGGCCAACCTCCTCCCCTTCGCGGGCGTGTGCCAGGAGCCGCTCCGGCTCATTGCAGAAATCGAAGACCTGAGCGCCCAGCGTCACCGCGAAGGCGTGGTCGAAGGGATGTTTGCGGCGGCGGGCGTGCGCGTGGTTCTCGAGGCTCACGGCGACGGCCTGGTCCGGGTATCCCAGCATCCAGAGGTACTGGCACCGGTAGATCCCGTCCGCCGTCAGCGGGTCGCTGTTGATGAGTTTGACGATATGCTGATGCCGCTCGGCGTCGTACATCCGGCGGATCTGGTCGCCATGCCGACGCGCGGAGACCAGGTCGCCGAGCCAGTAGCTCGACGTCATTGCCGCGCGATGCCCCGCCAGCGCGAGGTCGTCGTCCTCGCTGGGGGTCGTGAGCAGTTCATTCGCCCACTCGAGAGACTCGTGGAGCCTTCCGGAGGTCAGCATGTGGACCCAGAGCACGTGCAGCACAGGGAGGTAACTCTGCCGGTGTTCGAGGGAGCGTGCCAGCTTCAGCGCCGGTTGCAGGATGTCGCTGATTTCGGGGGCGGCCCAACCGCGCGCTGCCACGAAGGCCGGTCCCAGCAGCGTCCGGATGCCGAGCTCCGTGAGGTCCCGATCGGGGCCGGCGGGCAGGTGCTCCGTGGCCGCGAGCGCCTTGCGAAGGTGGGAGATCGCTTCCGCGATGGCGAACCGCTGCAGGGCGAGTTCTCCCGCCCGCTTCCAGTAGGGAATCGACTCGACGTGGAGTGCGCCCGCCGAAAAGTGCTGGGCCAGGAGTTCCGGCTCAGTCGCCACCGTCTCCGGGAACCGCTCGGCGAGCACCCGGGCGATCTCGCCGTGCAGCTCCTGCCGACGACTCTTCAGGAGCGACTCGTACGCGGTGTCCTGCACCAGCGCATGCTTGAACAGATAGGTGGCCCGCGGGGGGGTGCCGCGACGGAACGCCAGGCCCGACTCCGTCAACTGGTCCAGCCCGGCCTGCAACTCCTCGGCCGGGGTGTGCGTGACGGCGGATAGGAGGTCGTAGCTGAACTCCCGGCCGATGGCGGCCCCGACCTGGGCAATTTCGCGGACGCCCGGCACCCGGTCGAGTCGGGCCATGAGTGAATCGCGCAGGGTTGCCGGGAGCGTGAAGCCCGCCGGTCCATCCGTATACTCGTACTCGTCGTCGGCCTCGAGGAGGCGGCCGGACTCGAGCAGCGTCTTGGTGAGCTCCTCGACGAAGAGGGGCACGCCGTCCGTCTTCTCGAGAATCTGCTCCGTCAGGCCCACCGGCAGCGGCTTGCCGCCGGTGACGCGCGAAATCAGCGCCATGCTCTGGTCGCGGCTCAGCTTGCCCAGGCTCAGCGAGGTGACGTGGGCCTCGGACCACCGGGCCTCGAACTCGGGGCGGGAGGTGATGAGCACCAGGATCGGCATCGACTTGGCCCGCTCGATCATCCGGTCGAGCACGTCGAGGGTGGTCGGGTCCACCCAGTGGATATCCTCGAACAGCACCACGCTCGCCTGCTGACGCGCCGCCGCCTCGGTCAGATCGACGAGCGCGCGGGTGGTCTCCTCCTTGAACTGCCGCGGGTTGACGGGCAGCGGTCCATACCGGTCGACGCAAGGGATCGACATCATCGTCGCGACGAGTTGCACATCGCCGAGGGGCCGGCCGAAGCGTCCGTGGAGCATCGCTTCGAGTTTGTCGAGCTTCGACTCCGCCGGCTCTTCCCGCGTGAACCGCAGCGTGCGCTCGAAGTACGCCACAGTCGGGTAGAAGGCGCTGTTCATGTAGTACGGCGAGCACTGGAAGCGCATGGGACTCGCCCCGGTGGCCTCGAGCCGTTCACGGAGGGCGTTGACAATACGGCTCTTTCCGATGCCTGCCTCGCCAGACAGGAAGACGACCTGCCCCGCACCGGTGCGGGCCTGGTGCCAGCGATCGAGGAGCAGCTGAATTTCCGGCTCACGCCCGACCAGGGGGACCATATTCTCCTGGTGGGCCGCCTCGAACCTGGTGGCCGCCCTGCTCTCGCCGCGGACCTGGTAGGCGCGGGTCGGCCGCTCGATGCCCTTGAGGTGCTGCTCGCCGAGGTCGAGGTACTCAAACGCGCCGCCCGCCAGCTGGTGCACCCGCTCGCTCACGACCATCGTGCCCACTTCGGCGATCGCCTGCAGCCGCGCGGCCAGGTTCATCGTCTCGCCGACCGCGCTGCGCTCCGCTGCCGATACCACAACCACACCGGTGGCCACGCCAATCCGCGCCTTGACCCGGCCGATCGCCGGGACCTCCAGCTCCGCGAGCGATTGCAGGATCTGCAGCCCGGCGCGAATGCAGCGGTCGGCCTCCCCTTCGTGCGCGTGGGGGAAACCAAAGAAGGCCACGATGCCGTCGCCCAGGCGCTGGAAGAGATACCCGTCATAGCGGGTGATGCAGACGGCGCAGGCGTCCTCGTAGGCCCGGATTACCTCCTGGAGCACCTCGGGGTCGACACGGTTTGCCAACTCCGTGAATCCCACCATGTCGCAGAAGAGGACCGTGAGCTGGCGTCGCTCTCCGCCGCTCTCCGCTGGCACCGCTGGTGTCGGCGCCGCGCTGGCAGTGGCGATGGCCGCAAGAATCCGCTTGCGCGGGCCGAAGGGAAGTCCCAGTTCCTTGAGGTCCGCATCGGTCAGGACGGCCAGCGTGTCGAGGTCGACCTGGTTTTCCTCGAAGAGCGCGACGTACTGCTCGAGTCCAAGCTCGGTGAGCCAGGCGGAGACGGAATGGGCTGACATGCTCAGGCGACCGTGGCCGGTTCGGCCGGGGCCGGGGTGCGCCGCATCTCAAGTAGTCCGTTGCGATAGAGCCAGGAGGTGAGGGCCACCGCCTGATCCGCCGGCATGGCATTCGCGAGCGACCGCGCGATCTCGGCCGCCGGGGCGGCGCGGGGAATGCGAGCCAGCAGCGGGGCGAGCTCCACGCCGGCGACAAAGGCAACCGGATCGTCCAGCCGGGGATGGTGCACCGCTGGCCGCGATTCCACGAAGTCCCCGACGAGGCATGGCTCGTCTGCCAGACGCACTGCCGATGACAAGCCGAGCCAGGCCTGCAGGGCAGGGGGCGGCTGGTCCGGCTCGGCGGGAACAGCGTCCGCGCCACCGGCCCTCGCGGACCAGAAGACGCCGGGGTGGGTCGACGTGGCTTCCGCGTAGTGATTCGCCGACCAAGCTGCATGCCGGCGCGCGGCGCGCGCGAGCGAGTCCTCGTAGAACTGGATGGCAGCGGCACTCGCGGCGGGGCGCCGCAGGATCGTGTTCACCACCAGGGCGCCGGCGGTGGCCGACTGGATCGCCTTCTGGACTCCGCTGGAGGAGAGCGGGTCGAGGGCGAGGGCCGCGTCGCCGATCTTGATGTGGCGCTCGTCGACCGGCGCCTCGTCGAGATAGGGAGTGGCCTCGGCAGCCCGGACCGCGGAGACCAAGGTCGCTGCGGTAGTGTCCGAGAGAATCCCGGCGGTCTCCACCTGCGCGCGGTACCAGGTCTCCAACTCCGGCGCAGCGATTCCATGCAGGCGGGAGGCGTCCACAAACACCAGCACGTTCTGGCTGCCATCGGGCAGCGGGACGCTCCAGAGCCACTCTGCGGGCCCCGACTGGATTCGTGGAACGGTCGCGGCGGCGGTGCCGCGCCAGTACCCGTAGACGGCCACCGTCCTCGGACCGGCAGCCGCACGGGCTGAACCGGGGCCGCCGGACCGTCCGGTGGCAATGGAGAGAAAACGTGCTCGGAGTGTGGAAGCGCCGGAACGGGTGGTTAGCGCCAGACGCCACCCGGCGCCGTCGCGCTCCTTCGACTGCAGGTGTGCGGGCTGGAGCAGGGTGACACCGGCCCGCATTGCAACCTCCACCAGCGCCTGATCGAACCCGGCGCGATCGACCAGGCTGCCCGTGGCCCGCGGGTCGATCCGTGGCGCGTGATGATTGCCCCAGACCACATCGACTTGCCGCACCGGCACCCGGCCGGCGCGATCAAGCACCTCCCCTGCGCCGAGGGATGCCAGCAGCGGGCGGACGCCGGGGGTGAGTGATTCACCCAGGTGACTGCGGGGGAAGGGACGGCGCTCGACCAGCGTGACGCGATATCCCAGCTGCGCGAGGCGCAGTGCATGGCACGAGCCGGCAGGGCCGGCGCCGAGCACGCAGACATCGGTGTCAAACGGGGTTGGGGATACCATCGATGGGGTCGCTCCGGTCACGCCTCTGCGGGGTGGAGCCTGAGATAGGCGCCGAGGCAATAGTGCAGCCACCCTCGAATGTAGTCGCACGCAGGGCGGCCGCGCTGAATCGTCTCGTGATGGCACCCGCCGCCACAGAGGTACCGTGCCCAGCAACTGTTGCAGGGCTCCTGCCGGTGGACGTGACGGTCAGCGAGCCACTGGTCCTGTCGAGCCGCATCGATCCCCTCGGCGAGGGAGCCCATCTGCCCGGCTTCGTCGCCCACGAACCGGTGGCACGCCGCCAGATCGCCCTCGGCCGAGACGCCGAGATACCCGGCGCCGGCGCCGCACGGATAGGGCCGGTGCGTCCCCTTGTCGATTTCCCGCATGGCGTTGACCATGTTGGCGAACGGATACCGCCGCCCCGCCGCCATGTGGCGCTCGTACTCGCGGCCGCACTCGATCATCTGGCCGAGCATCGTCTCGAGGTCGTCGTGCTGCATCTCGCCGAGTCCGGTCGGCGAACTCAGCATCGGGGAAAATCCGACGCTGTGAAAGCCGAGCCGCACGAACTCGTCGAGCGTCGGGCGGAGGTCGAGATTCCGAGGCGTGACGGTGACACGCGCCGAGACCTGCATCCGGCGCTGGCGGGCCAGGAGCGGTGCCACATTCCGCAGCACCCGGTCATAGCTGCCGGCGCCGCTCTTGTAGGGGCGCTGCGCATCGTGCAGTGCCTTCGGTCCGTCGAGGCTGACCGTCACGGCAAAGCCGTGCTCCTCGAAGAAATCGCCGTCGGCCTCCGACACGAGGGTCCCGTTGGTGGTGATGGAGAAGGTGAGCGTGACCCCCCGCTCCGCGGCCAGCCGTGCCGCGCGGGTCGTCGAGGTACGGAGCACCGTGCGGTTCACGAGGGGCTCACCGCCGAGGAACGCCAGGTTGAGCCGCGCCCCTGGCTCGGCGTCGGCCAGGAGCAGGTCCACCGCCTGGTCGGCGGCCTCCTGCGACATGTTCTTGGCCGCGCCCCCGAACTCCCCCTGCTGGGCATAGCAGTAGGTGCAGCCGAGGTTGCACTTCTGGGCAATGGCGAGGGAGAGGGCGTGGACCTTGGGGCCGCTGAGCGGCGCGTCATCGATGGCGGGCGGGTGCCCCGCGAGCCCGACTCGCTCGAGGAGCTGTTCCGCGCTGCCGACCCCCAACGCCGCATCCACCGCGGCGAAGAGGCTGGCGTCGGCGTCGAAGAGCCGGCTCCCGTCCACCACGAAGAGGTGGCGGGTGGCGCCGGCGTCGATCAGGTGCGCCTCCCGGCCCCGCGGCCTCGCCTCCTGCATGTGCCGTCGCGCTTCGGCCACCAGGCTCACGAATCGCCTGCGTTCTGTCCAGGCACGTCGCGGCCCTGGATCTGGAAGCGGAGCCAGTGCTCCCACTTGTGAAAGAGGTCGTCGTACAGGATCAGGCGTTCGTCCTGATAGTCGTCCGGGACATAGTGGCCCACCCGTTCCTTCTGGAGCCAGTTGTCACCCTTGCTGGTACCGTCGGGGCCGGGTTCCACGTTGACGTAGTCGGGACGGGCAGAGGCCCAGTAGTAGCAGGAACACTCCCGGTAGTCGTTCTGCCACGGGGAGCAAAGCCCCTGCGTGAGTTCCCCCGGCTTGACGAGGTCGCGGGAAATGACCGCGGTGTCGGCGTCGAAGAAGGGACGGAGCTTCAGCGTGAGGTGTTTGTAGCTCTTGGCCTTGTCGTCCTCGTACGGATGCTGGAGGTACCACGACGGCTTGGCGGTGAAGACACACTCGATGTCGTCGCCGGGTTTGTGGAAGTGCAGCAGGTGGGCCAGCGCGTTGGACCACTCGAGCGGCGCCAGGCCGTGCGGGTTGTTTTCCGTGGACAGCACGACGGACGCGGCGGGGTCGGCGGGGGACGGCCCGACCATGGTCGTCATCATCTTGAAGCCGCCGGCCATCAGGAGTCGATGCCCGACCAGTTTCTTGATGTCCGGGTCCTCGACATCCGGATCGACCTCCACCACGAGGTTGTCGTACTCGCGGAGGACAATGCCGGTCAGGAGCCGCCGCCAGACGGCGCGGAAGTCCATCTCGAGGCCGGGCACGCAATTGCCCACGGCCACGTCGACCCGGGAGCTGGCGGGGTTGCCGCGAGCCGGGAAGAGCAGTTGGGCCGACTTGTTCCGTGGCGTCAGGGCTGGCGGTGCCACCGCAGCCGGTGCGGGCGCGTTCCCGCCGTGCTCAAGGTTGCCGGCGGTGCCCGCGGCGGTGGCGGCCTTCTTGATGGTCTCGATCTGGCGCCAGGTGAGCGACAGGTAGTTGTTGTCCGCCCCGCACATCAGCGCCGGCATCTTCCGCCGGCCGCGGTCGGTGTAGTCTCCCGCCTCGTTCGGGAGCCGGAGGAAATGGGTGAACCAGGGCGCAGTGCCCCCGCGCATGGCGGCGTAGAGCTGCTGGTGCAGCGCCATGACGGTGATGGTGTCGACGGTCGGTTCGGACATGACCGGCCGCAGGAGGCGCTCCGTGTCAAACGCCTCCTCGGCGGGCATCGTGTCCAGCGAGAGCCCCGGCCTCCCCTCCACCATGCCGCCGTTCATGACGGCAACATTCATGAAGCGGACCGTCTCGTAGGCGCGCCGGACGATGTCCTCCGCACGGGCCTGGGTGACCTCGGCCGGTTCCGCGTCGTCGATCTTGGGTCCGTTGATGACCTGGTCCAGGTCGTCCGCCAGGGTGCGGAGGAAGCCGGCGTCGGGCACCAGCGCCGGGGGGCTGGCGGTGATCCGGGCCACCGCGCGGAGCGTGCGGCCGTCCTTCAGTTTCAGGGACACCTCCACCACGCCGTCGCAGGCGTCGTCGAGGTACCCCCGGCTCTTCGCATAGTTGCCGTAGAGCCACGGCGGTGCCGGGGGGTCGATGGCAAAGAGCGAGGAGGGCAGGGTCTCGTTCCAGAACTTGCCCCGCTTCGTGGTCATCTCTTCGTCGTCCACCGCGACGGGAATCTCGAAGCCGTACCAGGTTGTCCGCTTGCTGACCTCGTAAATGGCGCGCTCGGGCGGAATGATGTTGTCGGGATCGGGAATCGGCTTGCCGTGCTTGTCGTGAATCCGCGGCCCGTAGATCAGGCCCTTCGCTGGCATGAACCGGAAGCGAATGCCCGGGTATTGCTTGTTCGGCTTGATGTACTGGACGTGACCGAAGTCGATGAACGCCTCGGGTGACACGAAGTTCGGCGAGTGCCCCTGAAGGGGCCGGCGGACGTGGTCGGAGAACCACTCCGTCTTCGCAGTCACCTGGTCGTTGGGGTCGTCGGTGCGCCGCACCACTTTCCGGTTGGCCACTTCGACCTGCCACTTCACGTCAGTCGGCGTGAGGCCGAGCTCGGTCAGCAGGGCCAGGTCAAGCGGTCGGATGGCGTCGTCGTCGGTGACGACGAAGACCTCCAGGAACGGCCAGACGGGGCGGATCTTCCCGTTCTCCTTGAACACGACCGTCTCGGGAATGTGACTGCCGCTGATTTCGCCGGTCGCGTCGTCCACGAGTAGCGTCTCGGCGCCCTTGATCGTCCGGAACTCAAGGGGCCTGGCCGGCTCCTCCAGCACATAGTTGTCGAGGGGCGTGTCGGCGCCGCCCAGCCGACCGATGGCGAGCGGCGGGAGGATGCGAAGTTCACGGATGGTCATGAGCGGCGCCCTCCCACGTTGCCTCGGACGGTGTCCAGCCATTGCACGGCCTGTCGATCAATCCCCGAGAGGGTCTGCAGATACTTGAGGCCATCGCCGGTGGCGGTCTTGCCGATCTGTTCCGCGAGGTCGGCCGAGGTGTTCAGCAGGTCCCGATGGAGTGCGAGGCAGTCCGCTTCGGTATCGGGGAGCTCGAGCGAGTAGGGCATCTGGAACGGTGGTCCGGCCCGGTGCGGGTCGCCGGGCTTGTCGGTCAGCGGGAGCCGGAAGAGCAGCTCGGACAGCGTCTTGATGTTGTACATCTCGCCGAAGGTCCGGTGCAGCGCGCCACTCCGCATGTTGGGGACGTCGGGATCGGTGGTGCGCTGGAGCCGATAGGTATGCGCAATGTTGGTCAGCAGCATCCTATACCGGAGGTTGAAGAGGCTGGCCCACTCGCGGGACTGCGCCGATTCGATATAGGTCTGTTCGCTGTCGGCCTTTTCCGGTTCGACGGTCGTTGGATTTACGGGGCATTCACGAGTCGGCTTCCATCCTTTCACCTTCTCGAACCCCTGGTAGACACCGACGAAGCGATCGAAGTGGGAGGGCTCCTCGGTCGGCCGCCCCAGCAGGTGCGGTGCCTCTCCCTGACCGGCCACCTGCTTGAGCGCCTCGACCGCCTGGGTCCGCGTGGCCATCTGAAAGACCATGACCTCGCTCTGGTGGTGCGGCGACTGTTTGGCCGCATCCTGGTCGTCGGGGGTGGGTTTGTAGCTCTTTCCCCATTCGTTCCAGTTGGCCTGATAGGCGTAGCTGGCGGCGTTGAACTCGGCGTCGGGGATCTTGGTCGGGTCGGAGAGGATCTCGAGGATCGGTTCGTAGATCTCGCCGACGTGATGCGGGTGCCCGCCGGCCGCCTTCGTCGCCGCCTCCCGGATCCGGGCGATATCCTTGTCGAATTCCTTGCCGCGCTTGGTGCCCTTGCCACCCTTGACCGGGTTCGGCATGTCGGGTTCCATCTCGGCGAAGACGTAACAACTCAGGGATTCGATCGTGAGGGGCTCGAGACTGAACCGGAACGGGTAGTAGGGGCTGTCCCAGGGATAGTCGCTGCGGTACAGGTTGATCTTGCCACCGAGCAGGGTGATGAGGTTCTGGATGCAGAGCAGATGCCCCATCTCCTCCCGGGCGACGGTCAGGATGGCGTCGCGCCAGCGATTGACGTCGTGGCGATGCGCGTCCGGCACCTGCGGCCCGCCGAGGGAATAGGCGCCGTAGAGGTATTGGACCATCAGGCTGTGCTCGAGCTCGGCCCCGACGTGGAGGAGCATGAGGAGATGGTCCCGCCAACTGCGGTCCGCGGGCTTTGGTTGCGCGGCAAGGCGAGGGGCGGTCGGTGCGGTCATTGCACATCCCGGAGAGAGGCCACCAGGAAAGCGGGCGGGCCGGCTCGGTGGAGGAAACTGTGGAGTAGATGGGACACGGAGCAGAGGGAGGCTACGGCCCCCCGGCGAGGCTGTCAAGGAACGGTTGCGTGCCGGAATGCCTTACGAGCCCGCCACCGCGCCCCGGATTCCCACGATCAGCATCTGCGTGCCGATCACGGCCAGGATGAGGCCCATCAGTCGGGTGACGACCTTGATGCCGTTCTGGCCGAGGAATCGGACCAGCGAGGCGCTTCCAAGGAAGGCGATCAGGTTGACGGCGCAGATGACGGCGAGCGCGATGAGGACACGAGTCACCTCAGGTACTGTCGACTCGGCGGCAAAGCTCATCGCGGTCGCGATCGCGCCCGGCCCCGCCAGGATGGGCAATGCCAGGGGGGAGACCGCGATGCCGAGTGCGGCGTGCTGGCTCAGGGCGTTGTCCTCGGCGCTCGGCGTGTGGACGGTGGACTCCTTGCCCTGCAATAGCTGATAGCCGACGAGGGCGATCAGGATACCCCCCGCGATTCGGAACGCCGGGAGCGTGATCCCGAAGAGGGAGAATATCTCCCGGCCCAGGATCGTGAAGGCCGCGATGATGACAAACGCGAGCACGATCGCCTGGATTGCCACGCCGCGCCGTTGCGCCGCGTCCAGGTCCTCGGTAAGCCCGAGAAAGAGCGGGGCGTTGGCAATCGGGTTGATGATGGCGAAGAATGCCATGAACACGGTGCCAAAATGGCTGACGGAAGTCGGCATAGGTGGCGCGCCTCCTGGAGATTGCCGAATCTATCTCCTTCGCGGTATGATGTCGAATCGACTGAAACGTCCCGCACCAGGAGTCAGGCATGAGTCTCATCTCCATCAATCCGTCCACCGGACAGACCATCGCCACCCATCCGGAGATGTCGCCGAAGGAGGTGCGGGCCGCCGTCGCACTGGCGCACAAGGCGTTTCTCAAGTGGCGGACGGTTCCGGTGGCTGCCCGGACGGAGCCGTTGCGGCAGACCGCGCGGCTCCTGCGCGAGCGAATCGAGGAATACGCCGCGCTGATGGCGAGGGAAATGGGCAAGCCGCTGGCGCAGGGCAGGGGCGAGGTGGAGAAGTGCGCCTGGGCCTGTGAGTACTACGCCGACCACGCCGAGGCGTTCCTCGCCCCGGAAATGGTCGTCACGGACGCCCTGCGGAGTTACGTGGCGTATCGCCCGATCGGCATCATCCTCGCCATCATGCCGTGGAACTTCCCGTTCTGGCAGGTGCTCCGGTTTGCGGCACCCACGCTGGCCGGCGGGAACGCGGCACTCCTGAAGCACGCGTCCAATGTGCCGGGCTGTGCCCTGGCCATCGAGAAGCTCCTGCGGGACGCCGGTTTTCCAGCGCACCTGTTCCAGACGCTGCTCATTACCGCGGCGCAGGCGAAGTCCGTCATCCGGCACAAGCATGTGGCGGCAGTCACCCTGACCGGGAGCACCGCAGCGGGCAAGGCGGTCGCAAAGGAAGCAGGCGCTCGTCTCAAGAAGTGCGTCCTTGAACTGGGCGGGAGCGATCCCTACCTGGTGCTGGAGGACGCCGATCTTGTCGAGGCCGTGGAGGCCTGCGTCACCAGTCGCCTCATCAACTCCGGGCAGAGTTGCATCGCCGCGAAACGGTTCGTCGTGGTGGAGGCCGTCCGGCCGGAGTTCGAACGGCTGTTGCTGGAACGGATGCGGCGAGTGCGGATGGGGGATCCGCTCAACGCGGAGACGGACATCGGTCCGCAGGCCGGCGCGGAGCTGCGCGACCGCCTGCACGACCAGGTCCAGCGTTCGGTCGCCGCCGGCGCCCGGCTTCTGCTTGGCGGCACGGTGCCGTCGGGGCCGGGGAGTTTCTACCCGGCGACCATCCTCACCGACGTGGCGAAGGGGATGCCGGCGTACAGCGAGGAACTGTTCGGGCCGGTGGCGGCGGTCATCGCGGCCAGGAACGCACGGGCCGCCATCAAGATCGCCAATGACACGTCCTACGGCCTTGGCGCGGCGGTGTTCACGGCGGATGTGGCCCGGGGGGAGAAGATCGCTGCCGACGAGCTGGAAGCGGGCTCGTGCTTCGTGAACGCTTTCGTGCGCTCTGACCCACGGCTGCCGTTCGGGGGGGTCAAGGAGAGCGGCGGTGGGCGGGAACTGGGTCGGCACGGCATGCTGGAGTTTCAGAACGCGAAGACGGTCTACGTCCGCTGAACGGGACGCCCGTCAGTGCGGCAGCGCTCGCCGCATGCCCAACTCCAGGATCTGCTGTTCCAGGCCGCTGATCGACCGGTAGACGGTGTCGGGGGCTGCGCCTCCCCGAAATTTCAGGATCACGTAGCCTTCCCGGCTGGTGCGGGCGAGCAGCAACGTGAAGGCCTCGTGGCGAAAGCGCCGTGATACCCCGTCCGTGATCACGATCAGGTCCATCGGGGTCACGACAAGGGCGTCGCGCATGCCATGGTCGTGCGGCGCGAAGATATACAGTGCGGTGTCCTGCGCCGTGAGCGCACCCAGCGCACGAGCCGAGTCGACAAGAGCGGGCGGGATCGTCGGAGCGCTCGCATCGATGCCGGGCGGATCCCCGGTTCGGAATCCGATCCAGATCCTGAGCGCGAGGTAGCCGATCAGGGCCATTCCAAGCGCCAGTCCCCCGACCACCATCGCCGTCCGCCCGAACCAGCGCCGGCGGGTCCGCCGCCTGGCCAGCTTCGGCGACAGCAGCTTGTCCGACGCACTCGCCGCCCGAAGGGCATGGGCCATGTCCCTGGCGGATCCCCAGCGGTCGTCAGGGTTCTTCGCCAGTGCACGTGTGATGATGTCGGACAAGGCCCTCGGGAGTTCGGGGGCAACACTCGAGAGCGGTTCCGGCGCCTTGCTTACCTGGTTGGCCATGATGTTTACTGCTGAGTTGCCGGAGATCGGCCGCTTTCCCGTTGCCGCCTCGTAAAGCACCACGCCCAGCGCATAGACGTCCGCCCTGCCGTCGAGCCGGTCGCCCGCCACCTGCTCCGGACTCATGTAGTGCGGCGTGCCGCTGCTGGTGCCGTCCGGGGAGGCGTCGGCGGCCGTGGCCACGCGCGAGATGCCGAAGTCGGCGACAAAGGCATGGCCGTCGGCATCGAGCAGCAGGTTCTCCGGCTTGATATCGAGATGGAGCACGCCGCGGGCGTGGGCCGCAGACAACGCGTCCGCCACCTCCACCCCCAGGCGTGCGACGCCGGCGGGGGTCAGCGGACCTTCCCGCGACAGCCGGGTGCCCAGGGTGCCGTCGGGAAAGAACCGCATCACGAGGTAGACCACCCCGTCGCGGTGCCCCGCTTCGTACAATGGAACGATGTGGGGATGTTCGGCCGTGGCCACGAGGCGCGCCTCATCGAGCAGCCGGTCCGCCGCGGTGTCGTCGAGCACCAGCGCGGGGTCCAGCGCCTTGATGGCCACGTCACGACTGAGGAGGGGGTCCCGCGCACGGAAGACTGCCGCGAACCCGCCGACGCCGAGGAGCTCACCAAGCTCGAGGCGGGTGCCGAGTGCAGCGGCCAGGCGCGACCGCAACTGTGCCAGCCGCACGTCATCCATGGAGCGCGCCCACCTGTTCAGTCACCCTTCTTCTGATTCCGCTGCTTCTCGAACATCTGCTGCCACGCCTCGCGAATGGCCTGTGACGACCCCGTCCCCACCGCCAGCGCAAAGGCGACCCCGATCGACCCGAACCCGATCAGGAAGGCGCCCATCACGATCTGGCGCGCAAAGTTGAGTTCCCAGACCGCGAGCGCGGCCACGATGGCGAGGACGGCGGACTTGGCGATCCCGCCGAGGAGCCGTGGACTGGCCAACCCCGCCTCTGCCAGGGCGTCCTCGACCCGCTCCCCCACCGATGTCGCGATCAGCAGTCCCACGCCGATGATCACCGCCGCGACCGCCAGGTTCGGGAGGTAGGCGATCATCTGGTCGGCCACGGAGGCCAGGACCATGAGTCCCCAGATCTGGAGCGCGTTGTCGAGGAAGACGAGGAGGACGACCACCATCGTGATGGTGCCCACGGTGTTGTAGAGCGCGGCGCGCACATCGGCCTTGGCGAGTGCCGACCGCCAGCTCGTGGGCCCGCCGAGCCGGTCGAGGCGAATCCACTTGAGGAGGGCGATCACGGCGCGCTTGGCGAGCCAGCCGACCACCAGGCCGACGAGGACGACCACCAGGCCGGCCGCCAGCGTCGGGATGTAGTTGGTGAAGCGGGTGCTCAGCTCCGCGAGAGGCCCCTGGGCCGTTTGCATGGTGTCTCCTACCGTCGTCCGAAGAATGCGCGCTCGAACCGGCCGGCGCGCCTGGGTTCCACCGCCCGCACCACGAGCACTGGGCTGGCGCCCCGCTTGGCGATCGTGGTGGGAATGGTCTCGCCAAAGAGTGGGAGTGTGGGGCCGGCGCTGGGCCCGCCGATGACGACGAGGTCCGTGGGGGCGGCGGCGGCCGCGAGGCCGCGGGCCGTCTCCCGCCGATGCAACACCTGGACCTCCGCCGGCAGGCCGCCGGCCACCGCGGTCTCGCGTGCGGCAGCGACCATCGCCTCCGCTTCGGGGCGTTTGGTCCCCCGCTCAATGACGGTGAC